>JBEKOS010000018.1:0-19283 GCA_049521535.1 Terriglobales bacterium
TTTGTACGTGGCGAATCCCGGCCCCGGCGATGGTAGTACGTGTCCCACGACTTCGCAAGGCAGCTTAAGCATCTTCGACGCCAGCCAGGCGTTTCCGGATGTGCCCAAGCTGCTGGCGACGGTTTGCAATGTGGGGCTAACGCCAACGCCGCCGGCGACGTCGCCCGCCTACGCGAATGTGGCGCCGCTTCCGGATGGTTCCCGCGTGTATGTAATCAGTCCCGAGGCCACTACAGCCTGCGGTGGCAATGGCAACCAGGTGCAGGTCATCAACACCAACACAAATACTGTGGTGGGTTGCATCGCGGTCGGCATTTCTCCGGTCGCGATCGCGTCCTCAAGCGACAGTTCCAAGATTTACGTCGTGCACCTGGGCCAGGGACTAAGTGGTTTTGTTCCTCCGGTTTGGCAGGCGAATCGGGCGTATAACGTCGGCGCCCAGATCACCGATCCGAATGGCTTCGTTCAGCAGGTGGTGACGGCTGGAACCTCCGGCAGTGCGCAACCGGTTTGGGCAACCAACGTAACCGGGGCCACCCTCGACGGTACCATAAGTTGGGGCAACATCGGCCCTGCATGGGGAACCACCATCATTAACACCGCCACGAACCAGGCGGCGAACGAAATTCTTCCGCCTTACGTTGACCCGAACTGTTTTATTAATAGTTCGAGCTGCGTGCTCATGAGTCCAGTGACCGTAGTCACGGGGCCGTAGACCAGTCGTCAGTTGCTAGTGACCGGCGATGATCGCCGGCGAGGTCGTGTTCTCTGGCGGCAGGCGACTGATGACTTCCCCATGCGCATAATCACCAAATACATCCTGCGCGAAATGAGCTCGTACGCATTGATCGGCGCGGGGGTGTTTACTTTCCTTTTCTTCATGGTGAACCTGGAGCGCCTGCTGGAGCTGGTGGTGCGCAACAGCGCTCCGCTGCCCAGTGTATTGGAGATCTTCGCATACACGCTGCCCCAAACCCTGACCATCACCATTCCCATGGGAGTACTGGTGGGGATATTGATCGGCCTCAGCCGCCTCGCCGCCGATAGCGAGATTACGGCCATGCGCTCCACGGGCATGGGGGCATTGCAATTCGTGCGAATTTCCTCCGTGTTTTTCCTGGTCGCCTGCCTGCTGGCAGTGGCAAACAACGTTTTTCTGGTCCCGCGGGCCGCAGCCGCGCGCAGCGCGCTGGACGACCGCCTTAAGTCCTCGCAGGTTTCCTATGAAGTCCAGCCGCGTGTTTTCTATGAGGACTTTGCCAATTATGTTCTGTATGTGCAGGACGCCACCAGCGCTAAAGGAGCGGCGCGCTGGAAGAAGATTTTCCTGGCGGATGTAAGCACGCCTTCCGCACCCAAACTCACGCTGGCGCGGGAGGGTCTGGTGGTGGGAGAGGGAGAAGGCCGGCTTCATTTGCACCTGATTACCGGTGCGCAGCATGAAAACGTGCCTACGGAACCGGACCAATATTCCATCACGGGCTTTGGTGAGACTGACATCTTCCTGCCGCTGGCTACAACCGGACAGAATTTGCGGGCCAACGCACCCGCCACGGAAATGGCCACCTCGAAATTGAGGCAGACGGCGAGCCGGCAAAAAGACCCCCTGGAAGCCGCGGTATACCTGATCGAATTTCACCGCCGGTGGACGATGGCCATTGCCTGCATTGTGCTGGGGCTGGTGGGGGTCCCGCTGGGGCTTGCGGCCAAGAAAGGCGGGAAGGCAACGGGTTTTGTGCTGACGATTGCCCTGGTGTTTGTCTATTACCTCCTAGCGCTTTCGGGCATGTCGCTGGCGCGCCAGGGCAAGTTGCCGGTGGCAGTGGGGATGTGGCTCTCCGACGCGTTATTCTTTTTGGCTGGTCTGGCGATGTTGTATCAGGTGGACCGCTTTCCCATTCAGTTTCCTGCCGTCAGCGGGCTTGGTCTGACGGTACGCGGCTGGTTCACGGCGCTGGGCAGGCACCTTCGCCACCGGGTTTCACCCATCGCCAATGGCAGCGCCGCACGGGCCAGAGGCCGGTTCCGTTTCATAGGCTTTCCCATGCTGGTGGATGAGCTCATTCTCTGGGACTTTGTCCTCTATCTGCTGATGATTCTTTTCACCTTTCTTGTGCTCATCCTGGTTTTTACCTTCTTCGAGCTGCTGCGCGACATCGTGAAGAACCACATTGCCTTCTCGCTGGTTGCCAGATATCTGCTGAACCTGATTCCTTTTTTGATTTACAACATGCTTCCGGTCACTGTTCTGCTTACGGTATTGGTGACCTTCGGCCTGATGCAAAAGGCGAATGAAATTACCGCCATGAAGACCAGCGGCATCAGCATTTATCGGATTTCGGTTCCGGTGCTCGCCATGGCTGCGCTGCTGGCCGCGGGCCTGTTTGCCTTCGACCAGTGGTACCTGCCGCAAGCCAACAAACGCCAGGATGCATTGCGCAATCAGATCAAGGGCAAGGCGCCACAGACCTATCTGCGGCCGGAGCGCAAATGGATCTTCGGCGAGCAGTCCACCATCTACTACTACGAATTTTTCGACCCCGATCAGAACCGTTTTGCGCGATTGCAAGCGTTTCAGTTCAATCCCCAGACCTTCGAGATTACCCGGCGCATCTATGGCGCCCGCGTGCACTGGTCAGACAGCATGAACCGCTGGGTCTTCGAGCAGGGATGGGAGCGCCGCTTCCGGGGCAGCGCCATCGACGAGTACCGCACCTTTGACGTCGCCACCTTTCCCGAACTTAGCGAGCCGCCGGTCTACTTCAAGAAAGAGGTTAAGCAATCCTCGGAGATGAATTATGGCGAGCTGGGCAATTACATCCGCGAACTGCAGCAGGGCGGATTCGACGTGGTGCGCCTGCGCGTGCAGTTGCAGAAGAAACTGGCCTTTCCTTTGATTGCCCTGGTGATGGCGGTACTGGCGGTGCCCTTCGCATTGCGCACCGGACGGCGCGGCGCTCTGGCGGGAGTGGCTACCGCGATTGCCATCGGTGTGGTTTACTGGATTCTTTCCGGACTGTTCGAAGCCATGGGCAACACCAACGAACTGCCGGCATTCATTGCCGCCTGGTCGCCCGACGTGATGTTTGCTCTGGCCGGCGGTTATATGATTTTGAAGGTTCCGACGTAGCCGGCGGCATCTCAAACGGTAACGGGCCGGGTGCTCCGCCGGTGCCTTCGAAGGGAGTCGATTAGCTTCGAGCATCACGTTTGAAGCATGTGATTGCCTTTGAAGTTTACGAAAGTTCTCTCGCGCAGAGGTGCGGAGGCGCTGGGCAGCAGGACACTCGCCACGCGATCACACCGGTCTTCACACATCAGAGCCGTATGCTAGCATAACCTTTCAATCAGCCGGCAATCATCAAGCATCCGTTGTGATTTCCATGCCCGACCTTGACCTTCCACAGTTTCAGGCGACCGATTCGCTCATGCTTACGGGTTTCTGGTACCGCGCCGTGCCTGCCGATGGCGTGCATCGCCACCGTCTGCACAAGGCGATGTTACTGGAGATTCCGCTGGTGGTCGGCCGGGACCGCCAGGGACGTGCTTTTGCCCTGCGCGATAGCTGTCCGCATCGTGGTATGCCGCTGAATTGTGGCAGGTTCGACGGCGAAAACGTCGAATGCTCCTATCACGGCTGGCAATTCAGTGCACAAGGCGGCCAGTGCAGGCTCATTCCTTCCCTGACTGCCGACCAGAAGATGCGGACCGACCGCATCTTTGCCGGCAGCTATCCCTGTGAAGAACAGGATGGATTTATCTGGGTTTATGTTCCCGGACCGGTCGCGCAGGGAGCGGGATTCACCAAACCAGCCCAGGCGCCCGGCCCTGCGCCGCAGATCGAGAAATTCAGCGACAAGTACAAACTGGCTTACCTCACGGCGGAGATGCCGGTCAGTGTGGACCACGGCATCATCGGACTGATGGACCCCGCACATGGGCCTTTTGTTCACCAGTCCTGGTGGTGGAGAAAACGGGAAAGCATCCACGAGAAGCAGAAAAACTTCGAGCCGATTCCCAACGGCTTTCGCATGAGCGCGCACACACCCAGCTCAAACTCCGCGCCCTACAAGCTTCTGCGCCTGTATGCCGACGCAGGATCTATTTCCACGACCATAGATTTTGTCCTGCCGAGCTTTCGCACCGAGACGATTCGTGCCGGCAAATACTGGTTTTCCAGCCTGACCACGGTAACGCCGATCACGCGTAATCACTGCCGGATCGACGTAGTTGCGGCGTGGAATATTTTCCGCTGGCTGCCGTGGGGCGCGGAGTTGCTGAAATTTGTGTTTTCGAAATTCGTCGAGCAGGACCGCCGCACCATGGAACTGCAAGCCGAGGGTCTGAAGCAAAGCCCCCATCTGATGCTGATCGATGACGCCGATCGTCCCGCAAAGTGGTACTTCCAATTGAAGGCCGCTCATCTGGAGGCAAAGAGAACGGGGGCAGAGATGAAGCACCCGATATCCGGGCCGGTAACACTAAGGTGGAGAAGTTAGTCAGGAATTTCGCCGCAGATTGACGCAGAGGAATGCAGATCAGGCAGCGGCGGCCGGGGACGACCGCCGCGACCCGCGGCACACCGGGGTGGGCAGCCGGCGAGACGGCGGAGCTACTCAAGGACGGCAGTGCGCTACGGCCTCGAAAGCACGGTAGCAAAGGGATCGAGCAGGATCTTGTGAGTTAGGGGTGGGGCGGTGAAGTGGAACGGCGTCTCGCTGCCCTCGGCGAAGACGCGCCCCAGAAAAACCAGTTTGCGCCCGGGAACTTCGGCATAGAGCGGAACGGACGTCACCAATTCCTTGCCTGCGTCTTTCTGCTGAATCTTGCCGCTGACTGAAATGTTTGATCCCTGAGTTGCCATCCTGAGTCCCGATAACTCAAGTTTTGGAACCGCAGTTCCATTTACCCATCCGTCGAAAAACCACTCCAGCGACTTGTGATTTTCGTAGCGAAGCGTGTCGGGCAAGGCGTCCTCAAAGGCCTGCTGCACGTCGCGGGTATTGATTTCCCGGCCCTCGAAGCGCTGGCGCAGTCCGTGCAGAACGGAGAAGAAGATGCCCGGCACGGCGGCGCGAGAGCCCACGTCTGCTTCAACCGGCGAACCGCCGTCCCGCAACATGCAGCGGAGCATATGAAACAACCAGGTGCCGCGTTCATAGGCGACGATGTCGTAGGCGTCGGGAAATTTCGAAGAAATCAAGCGAGTGCCCAGGGTCACCGGTCCGGCGTCGGAGTAGGTGCGGCCATCTTTGGTCTTCTCCACCAGGTCGTGCCGATAGCGCTCCATAGCTTCGCGAAAAGCGGCCGGGTCCTGCTCCTCCAGCATCAACAGCGCACAGTAATTGGAAAGTGCCTCCACCAGCCACTGCTCGCGATAGCTCTTCCAGATCAACAGATCGCCCCACCACTGGTGGGCGGTCTCGTGCGCCGGAGCAATGCGGCTGTAAAGCAGCTCTCCGTAGGTCCCAACGTGCATGTGCGCCCGCTCCTCGGGCGAAAGAAATGAAAGGCTGGAGAGGTAAATCAGGCCGGGCCATCCCTGGCTGTCTTCACCCGGGCCTTGCGTGATCGCCAGCGATCCATAGGGAAACGGGCCCAGGCGTGCGGCCAGGAAGTCTATGGTAGCGGCAGTGTGTGCTGCCAGCTTCTGCACGTGCGCGGCCGGTTGCGGCGACAGCGTGGTTACGGCTATGGGCGCGCCAATGGTGTGCCCCGTGTCAGGGTCGACTGGTACCTGGACCACCACGGTCTCTTGCGGATGCTGAAGGCTGGTCTCGACGTTGCGGGAGGCATACGCGTCCACAACAACCGAGCCGGCATTGGCTTCAGCCTTCACATACCGGCCCAGGTTGAAACCTGCTACCGGCAACGGCCGTTCACTTACAAAACGGGCGGTAAGCTCCGCCGCTTCTTCACCTGCCCGCGTGTCTGCCGGCGAAGGCGCGACCCGCTTGCCGGTTGCGATCAAGGTCCATTCCGGCGGATAGTGAAACTCCAGGTCGAAGCCCGACATGGCAAAGCCGAGGTTGGGATACCAGGTACCGCGTGCGCCGACCCAAAGAAGGCCGCCGCCGGCATCGGAGAGTACGTCTCCCGCATACTTGAAATGCAGGCCAACCGGCGTGCCAGGCGCGGAAGGGGCCGGCAGGATCACGGCGATGAGATCATTGCCGCGTTGCGCCAGTTGGGAGCCTTCCAGAGCCTCGTTCTGCACGAATTCCAATTGGCTGCCTCCAGATGAAACTTCCCTCACTTTGAGGTAGCGCGACAACTCGAAGACCAGGATGCGCCCGGCAGGTTGGGTGACCTGCAATTCGAGATCGGTTTCCGCCCTCAGTTCTCGCGGCGGACGCACCTCGGCGCGAATCTTGTACTGGGAAACCTGCCAGGGATTGGTGACCTGCTCGGCGGCGGTCTGCGTACGCGCCGTCAACGAGGGCGGGGCGCCGCCCTTGGTTGCGGTTACGCGCGCGCGCGCCGAGCGCATGGGAAATGAAGTCCAAACGTTATTGATGCCCATGCCCCTGAACTCAGTAGGCTGAATCACCGCAATTTGCTCAGCCATTTGCGTGTCGAACAGGATATCGAAGACCCCGAACCGGGTTCCGGCTAGGCGGGCATGGAGCAGTTGATCGTGGGGAGGCTGCTGCCACTTGATGTCGCCGTTGGGGAGCAAGGTTTCCGCGTTGACGAATGTGATCAGCAGGCGAAGTGCGGAAATCGGCGCCAGGGCTACGCAGACGGATTCGCCGCGAGTGACGAAGGCCGGGCGATCAAAGGGTGCACTCTCGTCACCCGGCGCGAGATCCTCATCGTCGTGTGGCTTCCCATTGACCTGCTCCGGGAGCAAGGGGCGCAATGCGGGTTCCAACTCTGCCCTGGTATCGTCATTGAAACGGAGGTACGCGGTGGTGAAGTGCTCATCCAGAATGGCTGCTCCAGTGAACAGTCCGAGCTGGGCACGTTCCACGCGATCCGGCGGCGAGAGCAGAACTTCTCCTTCGCCTTCGAAGAAGGCGCCGGTGATGCGCCCGTCGATGGCGCGGGTGAAAGCGATCACACCGCGGTTGAGGGAAAGGTGGATGTCTTCGCGGTCGAGGCTCGCGTCGCGCACGCGATAGACGTGATCGGCGTCGAGTCCGACGGCGCGCAACTCGCGATAAAGACTGGTGGCAGAGTGCCCCGACGTTCCTCCGCCGGGGATCTCCTGTGCCGCCAGAAGGCCGCAGAAGAACACCGTCGCCATTCCAAAGAGACATCTCATGCGCGTCGGGGACCGCCATTTCCCGAGATTCGCCATTGCGGATAAAATACTGACAATGGGGAAGCGTCCATCGGCACCCAGGGAACAAATCTGCCGCCAGGGAACCTTTGTCCATGAACACTTTTGCTTCTGAAACCGCGCCCTCGGCAAGCCAGCCTGGTGCGGCCTTGCCTCCGCCGGTGCTGGGCGCTGAGATCGCGGCGCGTCATCATCAGGTTCGAGTAGGCGGCGATTGGTATGACTTCGTGCGGGTCGGTCCACGGGTCATTTTTACCTTGCTTGACGTAGCGGGCGACCACAAAAGCTCCCTGCCAGTGACTGCCGGTGTCCAGACCACCTTTCGCAACCAGGCCAACGACCTGTTTTCGACCGAGGCCCTGAATGAATCCGAAGCCCTGGCCGAACTGGCCCTGCAGATGAACCTTGCAGTTATCCATGCGGCGCAGGAACCCCGCTGTACCGCGACTTTTTTGTGCTCGTATCACGAGGAACTCGGGACTGCCTGGTATGTCTGCGCAGGCCACGTGCCCCCCGTGGTGAGAGATGCCTCTGGCGTCACTGACCTGTTCGCGACCGGCTTGCCGCTGGGGCTGTTCGCTCATTCTCTCCAGGAGGCCCGCGTCTGCGTGGTGGAGCCCGGAGCCACCTTGCTGGCGGTGTCCCGCGGCCTGGTGGAAGCCGCACCCCATCATTGGCTGGGCCGCCATGGGGAAGAATTCGGGATGGAACGCGTCAAACATACCCTTTCGGCCACGGAGGTTTCCAAGGCGGAAGCGCTGTGTTCTCTGCTATTAGACACCGCCGAGGCCTACGCCGGGCGAGATAGCGGCAAGCCGGCGCAAAATGATATGACCGCGCTGGCGCTGATACGGTGCGGGAAGTAATTCGCCAACGATCGCGACGAATTTTCACGGAGGGAAAGGCAGGAGCAACTTGGGACTAAGAGACCTGGCGAGTGCCGAACTGATTGGTAATCGAGCCCTCCGGTCACCATGTCTCTCGGTTCTTAGAGGATCCAGCTTAGTGGATCCAGGGGCCGCGGCGCTCGCCATTTCCGCGGTCGCGATCCACGTCGTGCAGCTTGGTGTAGTCGTCGATTTGTTCCTTCCGGTCCTGACGGCGCATGTATACCTCAAACTTGCGTGCGGCCCGGCGGCGCTTCCAACGGTGATACGCATTGTACATTCCGAAATATCGTTCGGAAAATGAGAAACCCAGCCCGCGCCGCGGGACCACACGGACGTAGAGCCAGCCAAAGAGAGCCCCACCCAGATGAGCAATGTAGGCGACCGCTTCGCCGCGTCCCGCGGTGGAAAAACCCTGGAAGGTTCCCGCCAGCGAGATGAAGATCAGAATGCCGACAAGGTATTTGGCGCGAATGCTTATCGGCAGCGGAAACATGATGAATTCCTGATCGCCATGCAGCATGGCGAACACCACCATGACCGCGTAGATCGCGCCCGAAGCGCCAAGAGTCGCGGTTACAGGACTGATCCCAAGAAAACTTAGTGGTGGCAGCAGGCCCAGATAGGCGATTGCCACGGTGGTGAAAGCACCGCCGATGGCGCCGAAAAAGTAAAGTTCCAGAAACCGATTGAAGCCGAACTCCATTTCCAGAGTGGCTCCGAACATCCACAGCGTAAGCATGTTAAAGAGGATGTGAAACAAGCCGCCATGGAAAAATGAGTAGGTGACGAGTTGCCAAATCCAGAGTCGCTGAACGACAAAATAGGGGCGCAGGAAAAAGAGTGCATTGACGTACCCCATCAACGTGGGCAGCGCGCCGGCAAACAACAAGCCGACCAGGTAAATCGACGCATTGACGATCACCAGCCACTTGATGGCGCGGGTGAACGGCGGAAACCCCATCGAGAAACTTCCGCCGGAGAAACTGCGAGAATTATTGCGCATTAAGAGACTTTCGCAAATCCGGTTGCTTGGGTATCTCTAGTTTTGATGCCCATACCGCCCTGGAGATTCCGTGGCAGTGTGGTTTCCCGCTGATTTCCGGCAGTATCGATTGCCATTCCCGAGCGAAGCGAAGAATCTCTGGATGTTGCCAGCACCAGGGGACTACATGGGTTCTTCACTTCCCTCACGACGACAAGCCACGCCAATGAATTGGCAGCAACCTCTGCATTGCGAGGGCCGCAAATGTTACGAGAATTTTTCAGAATTGTCGCGACGTCATGGCGGTTGCAAGCATCTTTTTGACGCTGGCTGTTATGATTCTTAGGATTTAATACACTGGCCTGAGAGACAGGCGGTGGAGAGAACTGCAATCATGGAGGAAGTTATGGTGCTCTGCCCTGAATGTGAAAGCGATCTCGACATTGATGTGGAAGAAATCGATGAGGGCGAAATTATTTCCTGCGTAGAATGTGGCAAGGATTTCGAGGTGATTACCGTCAATCCTCTGGAACTGAAGCCGCTAAGCGACGAGGATGACGAAGAGGAAGAGGAAAGCGAAGAAGAATTCTAAATGACCAGTATCCGCAATGCGATGCGCCCGGTGCTGAGCGTTCTGCTCGGAGTGATGATCGCCGCGGGCGGCAGCTTGGCCTGGCCGGTGGCATGGCCCATAGACGGCGGTTCGGATAAGAAAGACAAGAATCAGCCTGAGGTGCGAGATCTGAGCGGCGAGGTGATGGACAGCGGCAATGCGCCACTGGAGAACGCCATCGTACACCTGAAGAACCGCTCCACCCAAACCGAGAAATCCCTGCTGACCGGCAAGGATGGCAGCTATCACTTTCCCGGGCTCTCGACCAGCGTAGACTACGAACTTTACGCCGAACTCCAGGGCAGGAAAAGCGAAACGCGAACGCTCAGTGCCCTGGACGGCCGCGAAAGAGTGATCCTGAACCTGACGATCAATCCCGCAAAGCCTTAGCCGGGTCCGCCGCGAATGCCTCGATTCTCTTGCGGAACCTCCGGGCCTGCTCAAATTGCTCTTCCAAGCCGCGAGTGGACAGGTTTTCCCGCAAATGGGACAGGCTCAGTTCCAGTTTCAGCAACGCACCTTCGAGATTGCCTTGATTGGTCAGGGCAATGTCACGCCAGATCGAGTATGGGCTGGACGCGAGCCGCGTCATTTCACGGGCAGCGCGCCCTGCGCCGAAGAGTATTGCGTCTTCTCCGCTCAATTCGTCGTCCAGAACAGTCGCCAGTGCCGTCGCGACCATCTGCGGCAAATGACTACTCCACGCGCACAGTCGGTCGTGACGCCGCGGCTCGATCTCCGCTACCGTCGTTCCCATTCGGCCCACCAACTCGAAAAATGCCTGCTGTGCTTCAGTAAAGGCGTACCCCGGGTTCGCCGAGCAAAGGGAGTGCGGCGAACCGGGGGCACCAATGATTGGAGTGATCAGCCATGTAGCGCCGCGGAATAGCTCGGCGTCGGCGTGCCCGATGCCGCCCGCTTCTTTGCCCGCCAGCGGATGACCGGGCAGGAATCGCATGCCGGCTGCTTCGCCAAGTACAGCTCGGGCGCGTTCGACGATGGCTTGTTTGGTGCTGCCTGCATCAGTGACCAGAGCATCCGGAGGGAAGCTGGGAATTTGCCCGATCATGTCGATGATGGCGCCTACCGGTGCGGCCAATACTATGAGGTCGCTGCCCGCGGCCGCCGAAAGCAAAGATTCGAATCCATCGTCGATGGCGCCTAGGCCGCGTGCGCGCAGCAGTACATCGGCACGATCGCAACCCAGGATGCGTCCCATGAAGCCGGCGCGCCTGGCGGCTAACCCGAACGAGCCGCCGATCAATCCGACTCCGGCAATTGTGATTTGACGGAAGTGCACAAAAGTAGCTGGTAGTTAGTAGCTGGTAGTCGGGAAGGCCAAATGGATGCAACCACCAAGCGACTAGCCGCCTGTCGATCCCTATGCGATTTTTCTGCCGATGGCCGGGGCGATCATGCGCAACTGGTCCATGAGTTCGGCGAATTGGGCCGGATAAAGCGATTGAGCGCCATCCGAAAGAGCCTGGTCCGGCTGGCAGTGAACTTCGACCAGGATTGCATCCGCGCCAGCGGCCACCGCCGCCCGCGCCATCGGTATTACCTTATCGCGCCGGCCGGTGCCGTGTGAGGGGTCGGCTGCGACCGGCAAATGCGAAAGCTTCTTGCAGATCGGGACGGCGGAGATGTCCATGGTGTTGCGGGTATAAGTCTCAAAGGTCCGAATGCCGCGCTCACACAGGAGCACGTCATAGTTTCCGCCGGCCATGATATATTCGGCGCTCAACAGCCATTCCTCGATGGTGGCTGAAATCCCCCGTTTCAACATCACGGGTTTGCGTGTCTTTCCCAGTTCACGCAAGAGGTTGAAGTTCTGCATATTCCGTGTGCCCACCTGGTATATATCCACGTACGGCGCCATCAGCCCAATTTGAGAAATCTCCATCACTTCGCTGATGACCGCCAGGTGGAACCGGTCGCCGGCTTCGCGCAACAGCTTCAGGCCGTCCTCGCCAAGGCCCTGAAATGCGTATGGGGAAGTGCGCGGCTTGAAGGCGCCGCCGCGCAGCACTCGCGCTCCGGCGCTGGCGACGGCTTCCGCGGACCCGAACAACTGGTCGCGCGACTCCACCGAGCAGGGTCCGGCCATGATGACAACCTCATCACCGCCGATCTTGAGGCCCTTGCCAATATCAATCTGCGTTCCGTCCGGCCGGAAGGCCCGGCCCGCCAACTTGTAGGGCACGCCAATGCGGTGGACGTGGCTGACGCCGCGCAGTTCCTCGAAGTCGCGGGCGTCGACATCCGCGCGCTGTCCAACGGCGCCGAGTACGGTCTGGCGCGCACCAGTCGAGCGATGCACTTCGAAACCGCGCTTTACCAATTCCGCGATGACCTGCTGGATATCATCCTCGCTGGCACTTTCCTGCATGGCTACAATCATGATTTGATTTGAAAATTCCGCATGACGTCTACGATACGTTCGAACACCTGGATCAACTTGCTGTCCGGCAACGGGCCATGATTCACGCGGCAAATATTTGCATAGATTTCCCGCTCGCGAGCGGGCTCATAAATTGCGAAATTTGCGGCCTGCTTCAACCGTCCAATCTCCCGGGCCGCAGCCGCTCGTTGATTCAGCAGATCCACAAGCTTTCGATCAAGATCATCGATTTGCCTGCGCCAGTCGGCAATTTCCATGATGAAACCGCTAATCTGTTTTCGCTCGTTCAGAGCAGTCTGCAGCGGTTGGTGCCCGGCTACTGGCGACTGCCAGTTCGCACCGCAAGCACGAACTCCCTCATCTTGCCGAGGTTTTTCCTGCCCGGCTTGCTCTCCACGCCGGCATCCACGTCTACTCCCCATGGTTCGAAGAGCTGAAGAGCGCGGCCCACGTTCTCCGAAGTGAGTCCACCGCCTACGACGACTTTTGCATTTTTCTTAAGGCCCGCAATAAAGGGGCGCGCCCGGTCCCAATCGAATGTTCTGCCTGCGTCCCCGGCAAGCACCGGAGGTGTCTGGCCCGAGTCCACCACCAGGGCATCAAAAAGCCTGGCTTGCCTCTGGTGTAGCGAAGCGGTTACGGTGGCCGCAGAGTATAGTGTTGGTAACGAGAGCGTGAGGTATAGCTTAGGGCGTGCTGGTTCGTCCGCGGCAAACAGTTGCTCGGCGAAGTCAGGAGTTCGGCCGAGCAATTGCACTGCGGTAAGACCTGCCAACTTCACAATTTCACGAATACGTTCCGGTTTTTCATTGCCGAAAACACCAACTTTTTCCACCGACACGGGCAATTCTGCCGCGACGGTTGCCGCCAGTTCGGCCTCGATCCGTCGCACTCCCTCAGTGAACTGGAAGCCGATGGCATCGGCCCCGGCATCAACCGCAGCCAGAGCATCTTCGAGGTTGGTGGTGCCGCAGATCTTGATCCAAATCATATGGAATTGAACTCTAAGGCAGTATAACCTGTGCAGGGGGAATGCGATTGGCGCCGGCTCGAGCTTCATGCATTCCTATGCAGGTGCGGATGCGAATGAAGCGTTCCCTGGTGCCCATGCCGGTGCGCATGGATCAGGTTGCATTTCTCCAACATCGGCAGATTCGAGAGAATCTCCTGCGGTGATCCTGACGCTGCAATGGCGCCTGCATCCATAACATGACACGTGCTCGCAATGTCCTCGATCATTCCCAGGTCATGCGTGGCTGTGACGACAGTCATAGTCGTGTCTCCTGAAATGGAGATTAGATCTATGATTTGGCTCTGGCTGCGCGGATCGAGCCCGCTGGTCGGCTCATCCAGCAGGAGAACATCCGGCTTCAGGACCAGCACCGACGCCAGAGCGAGCCGCTTCTTCTCGCCACCCGACAGCCGGTGCGGAACGCGCTGCCGTAAGTGTGCAATTCGCATCGACTCCAGTGCTTCGTCTACGCGGCGCCGAACTTCGTCCGGCGGCCATCGAAGCTGCAGGGGGCCGAACGCCACCTCATCAAATACTGTCGGGCAAAATAATTGCACGTCCGGATTCTGGAATACGAGTCCCACCCGCCTCCGGAAATCGTACCGGAATTGCGGATCGCAAAACCGTACTGCAGTGAGTTCCGCGTTTTCGAAGGAAATGGCGCCACTTTCGGGAAAGCACAAGGCGTCCAGCAGACGAAGGAGGGTGGACTTGCCGGAGCCGTTGGCGCCAACCAGCGCCACGCGCGAGCCTCCGGCGATTTCCAGAGATAGGCCATTTAACGCGACCTGACCGGGTTCATATCGGTACACCACGTCGCGAAGTTTGAAGATTGCAAATTCCAATCGATACCCATCCAAGAAAGTAACCACGCAAAGCACGGAAATCACGGAAAAACCAGTGTTACAGACCTCACTCTGGTTGTTCCAATTCCGTGTTCTCTGTGCTTTCCATGGTTAAAAATCACCGGCCCAGCCAATAAGCTGACACTGCCAGCCCCAGGAGCATTGCCAGTGCCACCCAGTCTGCATTTCTCAAGCGGGGTTCGTCCAGGACATGTGCCTCCCCCGTAAAGCCTCGCGATTGCATCGCCAGGTAAACGTCATCGCCGGTTTTGAGCGTCTTGTCAAACAAGACTCCCGCAGTCGAAACCGCTACGTGCCGGCGCATTTGTCCGGACCACGACCCCAGCACACGACTACGCCTTGCCTCGAACATCGCCGCCGCAGTTTCCAGCGTGCACAGAATGTACCGGTACGTCATGCCAAAGACGACGACCAATACTACAGGAATACGCAGGATCCGCATCGCCTTGAGAATGCCTGCCCAGGGCGTGCACAAAACCATAAGCAACGAAAGCGTCGCCGCCGCCTCGGCTCGCGCAATCAGAAAAACGGCGCTGCGGATTCCCTGGGCGCTTGCCGCCCACTGCAGTAACGGCAGACGAAAGATCGCCCTGCCAGGGGTGATGAAAATCGCAGGAATGGCGATTACGCCGGTAAACGCCAGAACCCCCAGCCACGCGCGCAGGGCCATTGTTTTAATCGGGATATGCGAGGGAACAGCGAGGAACAGAGCCAATCCAAACATCGCTGCGATCACGGAAAGGCGGTGCGACGTTACCGAGGCAATGATCAGAGCCGGCAAACCGATCACTTTCACCCTGGGATCCCATCCCTGCAGCAGTCCAGTTCTTCGCGCCAGATCTTCCGATTCCAGGGCCCGTCCCCAGACAACGGCGAAGCTGTGGAGGCTGCGCTCGAGAAATCCTTCATCGGCCATGCGTTTCTCGCGGAGGGGTCACGGAAGAACCGGGGAATATTCTGCCATGAATTCGGAGCGCCAAAGTCAGAAGGATAATCATCCCGGTCCCGAACATTGCGGAAAGCACGCAGCCGACAAACTGCGAGTGGACAAAGGGGACAGAATAGGAAGGGAAGGGCGCCGTCCAAAAAGTAGTCAGCTTGTCCAGGCCTTGCGGTACCTGACTGGGCGGGGCATGATTCAGTGAAGCAGTCGCGATTTGCTCTCGAGTTTCGGCGTGGGCAAAGTCCCTGGCGGACCACTCTCCCCAGGCTGAGCCTACCGCAAGCACGCCCAAAGGAGTAAGCAAAAGAGCCATTGCCAGTCCTACCCACAGCGGCTTGGTGCTCCTCAATCCGTCATTCTGACCGGAGCGAAGGATCGGCGCCTTCTTATCTCTTGCGAAAAGCAGAATCTCAGGATTCGATCGCTGCAAATACGCCAGCATGCCTCCAGAGAGCACGAGTTCCGCCAGTCCGGCGATGGTCAGGTGCCCTATCATCATGGCCGGAATGGCGATGCGCAGCGGGTAAGGTGCATAGAGCGGCGCGCCGGCCGCATCGTGATAAAAAATCGGCTGGATGCCCAGCTCTAAAGCTGTGCACAGAGCCGCGGCATTAATGGCCGCATAGCCCGCCACCGCAGCGGCAATGACCCGTCGCCGTGAGGTCAGCAGTGAGCGTCCGGCGATAGCGTGATAGACTCCATAGGCCACGAGCGAACCCACAATGGCCATATTGAAACAATTGGCGCCAAGAGTGGTAAGCCCGCCATCGCCAAAGAACAAGGCCTGAATAAGAATTGCCGTCGAGATAGCGAGAATTGACGCGGACGGCCCGAGCACGATCGCCGCCACAGCGACGCCCACTGCGTGCCCGGTGGTGCCTCCGGGAAGCGGGAGGTTGAACAACATCACGACGAACGCAAAAGCTGCAAACAGCGACAACAAGGGAACAAGCCGGGTGTTCAATCTTTGCCGTAGCCGCCGCAGGGAGGCGTACCAGAAAGGAATTGCGCCGCCGTAAAGGGCCGCGCAAGTGGCGGGACTGAGATAGCCGTCGGGAATGTGCACTGCTGCGCTCCGAATCCGGCGCGACGCCAATTTCAGTTGTAACACGAATGTGAAAATGGTGCTACGATTCAACCGCACTGGGCAATCTCGCCGCTCGAGGCAATGCATCGCGCTCACACTCCAGTCCTTGGTCATCAACGCAAATGCTGCGTCAGATAGGACATCTACAAGTTCAACGAGCTTCATAGCCCAGCGATTATGCGATAATGAACGCCCATGTACCTGCGGGGATTGCAAAACGCCCTGCGCTCACTCAATGCAATCGCTGACGTCGTGCCTTGGGGGAGAAAGAACAAGCGGGACGAAGCCAGCCATCTTCGCACCGGACAACGCGGCGAGGATGACGCCTACTTCTGGCTACGGCGTCATGGCTACGTCGTAGTGGCACGCAACTGGCGTTCCTCGCGCCATCGCGGCGAGCTCGACCTGATCGGCTGGGATGAATCGGTGTTGTGTTTTGTCGAGGTCAAAACTCGCAACCGCCGCGACGTGGTCACCGCCGAAGCCGCCGTCGATTTCGACAAACAGCGGGAACTGCGCGCGGTCGCCGGTGACTACCTGAGACGCTACGATCCCCAACCCGCCTATCGATTTGATGTGATGACGGTTTATAACGAGCCGGGCCGCGAGCCGCAGATTACATTGTTGCGAAATGCCTTTGCGGTAAGAATGCCTTGACCGCACATCAACCCGGATACACACGGATCATAGCTATATAAATTCGAGAAATGTATCTGTCACCTCACCGCCGTTGTTATTGCAGACGCGGGTCGCTTCCCGTTCGACGTTCGCCATAAGTCCTGTAAGGTAGTCGCGCGAATCGGAGATGCTGACTACGCCGATGGTTGCGCGCTGCCAGAGATCATTGTGGTCGAGTTCAGATACGGAAACATTGAAGCTGGCGCGCAGGCGATCTTTAAGGCTGCGCACCACGTGGCGTTTGTCTTTCAGGGAATGGGAGCCTTCAATGTGAATCTCGACGGTAAGAAAAGCGATCATGAGATTCAAGAATTCCGATTTGAGATTTAAAACCCCACGGTCGGGCTGAAAATCTTAAATCGAGAATCTTCAATCTTAAATTTCTTTACGCTACCACTTCGGCCGCGACCTTTTCAGTCACAAAGGCCTCTATGACGTCGCCGGCCTTGATGTCACCGTAGTTGGCGATTCCGATGCCGCACTCCATTCCGTTGCGCACCTCGGTGACGTCTTCCTTGAAGCGGCGCAGAGAACCGATCTTGCCCGTATAAACCACCACATTGTCCCGCAGCAGGCGCACATCTGAATCCCGCTTCAGCAGACCATCCTGGACGTAGGAGCCGGCGATGGTGCCCACCTTGGGGATACGGAAGGTTTCGCGAACTTCGGCGCGTCCGAGATACGTCTCCCGGTATACAGGTTCCAGCAGGCCCTGCATGGCGCGCTTAATCTCATCCTGCAGCTCGTAAATGATCGAATGGAGCCGGATATCGACCTTCTCCTGGTCGGCGAGTTCCTGTGCCTTCCGCTCGGGGCGGACGTTGAAGCCAATGATGACGGCATTGGAAGCCGAAGCGAGCAGCACGTCCGTCTCAGTGATAGCGCCCACGCCGCTGCGCAGCACCTTGATTTTGACCTTCTCGGCGGACATCCGGCCAAGCAGGTCGCTGAGCACTTCGACCGAACCCTGTACGTCGCCCTTGAGAATAATGTTCAGGTCCTTGATGCCTTCTTTCTTGAGCTGCTCGGCCAGGCCTTCGAGAGATACGCGGGAGCTCTTGGCCAGAGTTGCCTCGCGTGCTTTCTGTTCGCGGTAATCTGCCACTCCTCGGGCCTTATCCCGGTCGCTGGCCACTACAAATTGATCGCCCGCCTGCGGCAAACCTTCCAGGCCGAGGATTTCGACGGGCTGCGAAGGCCCTGCGGTCTCCATGGCTGCGCCGCGATCATTGAACATGGCGCGAACCCGGCCAAAAATGTTGCCCACGACGAAATAATCGCCCGTATGCAAAGTTCCGTTCTGCACGAGGAGAGTAGCCACCGGTCCGCGACCGCGATCCAGCTTGGCTTCCAGCACCACTCCGGTTGCGGGGCGCGCAGGATTGGCCTTTACTTCCTGCAGGTCAGCCACCAGGCAGATCATCTCCAAAAGCAGATTAAGATTGGTCTTCTGCTTGGCAGACACATCCACGAATACCGTAGTTCCGCCCCAGGCTTCCGGCATCAGGCCACGATCGGCCAGTTGTTTCTTCACGCGGTCGGGCAGGGCGTCGGGCTTGTCAATTTTGTTTACTGCAACGATGAGCGGGACATTCGCTGCCTTGGCGTGATCGATGGCTTCCACGGTTTGCGGCATCACGCCGTCATCGGCGGCGACCACCAGCACGACAATGTCGGTGACCTTGGCCCCGCGGGAGCGCATGCGCGTGAAAGCCTCGTGGCCTGGGGTGTCCAGAAATACAATCTCGCGGCCGAATGCCGGGGATTTTGGATCCGTGATCGTGACCTCATAGGCGCCGATGTGCTGGGTGATGCCGCCGGCTTCTCCGCCTGCAACATTGGTGTCCCGAATGTTGTCGAGCAAGGTAGTCTTGCCATGGTCCACGTGGCCCATGATGGTTACCACCGGGGGACGAACCTGCAAATTTTCTTCTTCCCCACCAGCGGTTACACCGGCTTCCAGCGCGGCATCATTGGCCGCCTGTTGCTCAAAAGTGATGACATTGGTATCTGCGCCGAACTGGACGGCAATGGCATTGGCCAGCTCTGCATCGAGTGTCTGGTTGATGGTGGCAAACACCCCCCGGAGCAGAAGTCGCGCGATCACATCCTTGGCGCGCACTCCAAGCAGTTCGGCCAGATCCTTGACGCTGATGCCCTCGGTAATCGTAATGGTCCGGGTGATCGGCAGAGGCTCATTGGACACCTGCATCCGGGACGGAGGCACAAAGCCCTTCATCGGGCCTTCCTTGACGCCTCGCGGCACATATCGCTGGCCCGGACGCCGGCTTGGAGCGGGGCGCGCACCGGGCCGCGGCGCCAAACCCGGCGGAGGTGCACCCGGGCCTACGCCGAGCGGACGCGCCGCTCCGGCAGGAGTCTGACGCGTGGGGTGCAATCCGCGGCGCTGCCCGCCTGCGGGAGGACGCAGACCCCCCGGGGCTGCTGGACGCGGACGCTGGAAAATTGGCTGACCCGGAATTGGGCGGCCAGGCGCCGGGCTGGCTGGGCCTTGATGGGATGCCA
>JBEKOS010000019.1:0-17500 GCA_049521535.1 Terriglobales bacterium
GGTATGATCGGGTGCGGCCGGAATGGCTGTTCCTGGACGTCGCCCAGGCTGGCATTTTTCATCGCGACGTGGCAGGTAGTGCAACGATCCACGACTCCCTGCTCGGGAATCCAGATCTGCTGGATGCCGTGCTCCATTCGCTTTTCGAGTGTAACCGCGTCCGCCCGGGTTCGAATCAGCTTGACGTATTGATGCTGGTAATGGCGCCATTCGCTGAAGTGGTCCTTCGCCGGAGCAATCGCCAGACAGCCCAAGAACACCACGCTGACTGCACCAAAGGCGGCAGCAGGGTCGGAGAAGAATTTGCGTAATGATGCCATCATGCTATGAATTCCAGGGCAATACCCATGACCATCCCGGCCCGCGGAAGAAAGTGCCCACCGCAGTCAGCAGGCACAGCTCAGCCAGAAACCAGGTCATGATCCAGAAGGAAAGCGGTTTCGACGCCAATCCATCGCGCTTGCCCTGCATCGCCTGCCGAATGGCAAGGATCATGAAGACGGCAACGATTACTGTTGGCGCCAGAGCAACGAGCACATCGAAGACCATCAGAAAGGTCGTGAAGGCAATTACGATCGCGGCAAAAATCCGCACGCGGCGCTTGCGGTCACGAAGAAACAAACCCTCGGCCTGAACATTAATGTTGAAGTACGGAATGATGATCAGGGCCGTAACCACCAGTCCCGGAATCAACACCCCGGCAACCACCGGCGGGAAATAGTGAAGCAGTTCCTGCAATCCCAGGAAGTACCACGGCGCCTTGGCCGGGTTGGGCGTGTGCGTGGGATCGGCCAATTGCTCCAGCGGCGCGTTGAACATCAGGGCAATCCCGACCAATCCAACCGCAAGCAGTTCAATCGCTACGGCCACCCGCAGAAATACGCCCGGATGCGTCATCAGGCGGTCTTCATCAGTGACTTGCACCGCGGGGGAAGTGCGTCGGGTCACAAACGCGATTCGCGTCTTGGCTTTGCGCGCATCGGAATTCAGTCCGGCGACGTAGGTCTTTGGCGTGTCGCTCATAGCGCTCCCTCGCCCGGCGACACTGGCATGAGCGGTTCAGGGACCGCCCGGGGCGCCTCATCCGGCACATACAAACCACCATCCTTGCGAATGCGCCAGAAGTGAATCGCAATAAAGAGCACGGCCGTGATCGGCAGGATCACGCAATGCAGGACATAAAAGCGCAGCAGCGCGTTGGCGTTTACCTGGTTGCCGCCGAGCAGCAGATACCGGATCTTCTGGCCCGCGATCGGCACCGCCGACGCAATGTTGCTGCCCACGGTCACAGCCCAGTAAGCCAACTGGTCCCAGGGCAACAGATACCCGGTATAGCTGAGCAGCAGAGTCAACAGCAGCAGGACGACGCCGATCACCCAATTGAATTCGCGCGGCGGGCGATAGGCCCCGCGGTAGAACACCTTGAACATGTGCGCGAATACCAGGAAGACCATGGCATGCGCCGACCAGCGGTGCAAATTCCGCAGGAAGACGCCGGAGGAGACGACAAACTGCAGGTCCTTCATGTCCGCGTATGCCTGCGGCACCGAAGGATGGTAGTAGAGCATCAGCAGTACGCCGGTGATCACCAGGATTAGAAATGTCCCGAAGGTCAGTGCGCCCAGGTACCAGGTGGCGCTGAAGCTCATCACCCGCTTGCGCGCCTTCACCGAGAACAGGTGCAGAAAGACGTTCTGCTGGACGACCAGGGAACTGTGCAGGCGCGTCCCCGGCAGGCCGCTGCGGAAGATCGAGCGCCAAACCTGAGTGGACCGAAGTCGATCGAGTTGCGTTCCAAGATACATAAGAGAACTCTTGCCTGTTTCGTGGACGATGTGGACTAAGTGGACATTGTGGATACGAGCCCGCGTCCATCAAGCCCACAACGTCCATCACGTCAACAGAGTCCGGGTGATGCACCAAGCCACTTACATAAACTAGAACTTCCTTTTTATACCCTCACGTATTGCTTTGCCGCCACGATGGTACTGCGGTCCACCATGAGGTCGCCCTCGTCGCTGAGCCATACTCGCAACCAGGGCAGCGGGCGAGGCGCCGGCCCCTCGATCTTGGTGCCATCCGTACGAAACTTGCTGCCATGGCACGGGCAGGCAATGATGCCCAAATCCGGCTTCCACGCCGTCATGCAGCCCAGGTGCGTGCAAACCGCTGATAGCGCGTAGAATCCTTCCGGCACGCGCATCAGAAAAATACCGGTCGCCGCGTCGAGGTGAACCGAATCCGGGGGATAACTGTCCGGCCGGCCGGCATTCACGACCGGGGAAGGCTCGTAGAGCACATCCGGCGAGAGGTATTGGTAGGCAAAAAGAGCCGTGCCGCAGGCCGCCACCGCGATTGAGCCGACCCCCATGCGCATGAAGAACTCCCGCCGGTTTACGCCAGTGGAGTTGCCGCTCTTTGGGTCATTGGTGCTTTCTTCAGCCATAGATCCTGCTGATTCTCTTCCCTTTCGTCCCTACGGGACTCGTTCTCCCTGCCCTGGCATACCCACGGTTCCGCTTCGCTCCACCGTGGGCTAACGCCTTCCGTGCCTCCGGCACTCCGGACTTTACTGTTATCGTGCTGGTACTTTGACCGCCTGACTCCTGACTTCTAACTCCTGACTTCAGGCTCCTTGCTCCTGGCTCCTGACTTCGTGCTGCCAACTGTCAACTGCCAACCGGCTTCAAATCAAACGACTGAATTGGAATCAAACCCGTGCTCTCAGCCGAGGCCAGATGATACGCTTCCATGGTGATCGTGTTCACCGGACAACGCAGTGCGCACAAACCGCAGCGTATGCAGCGCGTTTCGTCCTTGATCATGGCAGTCCCGGTAATGACCCCAAGTTCTTCGGCAGCCACATCATCTAATTCGATCCCATAGAGCTGCGGGTTCTGTTGCACCTGCGCCAGCGCGTCGGGCTCGAATTCAATCTGTTCGAGCGGCACCAGCTTCAAACAGCTCTCGGGACACACGTCCACGCAACCGCCGCAGAGAATACACTCGGTTCGATCCTCGGGCGTGCCTTCAAAAATGGTGTTGATCCAGCAGCGCAGGCAACGCCGCGCTTCTTCCATCGCGCTTTGCTCGTCGTAGCCAACCTCCACTTCCGTCATGCCAGTGCGCCGGTCTATGGGCAACATGGGAATCGGCGGGCGGGAGAGCGCCATGAAGTCCTCGAACATCCGGTGCCGGCTCAGGATTTCGACCTCGATGCGGGGCTCCGGGTGCTTCTGGCCGCGAAGATACTCGTCAATGCCGACGGCGGCCCGCTTGCCGTCGCCCACGCTGTCGATAATCAGGCGCGGGCCGAACACGCAATCACCCCCTGCGAAGATGCCGGGGGCTGTGGTCATCAGGCTTTCGCGGTTCACCGAAATCAGGCCGCGCGGAGAAACCTGGATTTCGTCCTCCGGCCGCAAAAACTCGAGGTTAGGAGCTTGTCCGATGGCCATGATCACGGTGTCGCATGCAAGAACCTTTTCGCTGCCGTCATCGAATGCCGGGTTGAATCGCCCGTTCTGGTCAAAGACCCATTTGGTGTCGAGCGTCTCCAGGCCGGTGACTTTCCCGCCCTGCCCCAACACCTGCTTGGGGCCAAACCCGGCGTGGATAGTGATGCCCTCGCTTTCGGCCTCTTCGATTTCTTCCAGAGCCGCCGGCATTTCGAAACGCCGTTCCAGACAGACAATGTGAACCTCTCGCGCGCCCATGCGCAGGGCCGTCAGCGATATGTCCACCATTTCGTGGGTGGCCACGGCAGCCACGTTGTCCTCGTTGGGTGCTACCTCATTTGGCGACCGGTCCGCCACGCCGTGTTCGCGCAGCACCTCGCGCGCCGCCGACCGGGCCACATCCATGGCGACGTTGCCGCCGCCAATCACCACCACACGCTTGCCGATCGTGAACTTGTAGCCAAGATTCACGTTGAGCAGGAATTCGATTCCTCGATGCACTCCATCCAGGTTCACTCCGGGAATGCTCAGGTCGCGGCTGCGATGGGCGCCTACCGCAATCAGCACGGCATCGAACCCCTGGCGGCGCAATTCGCCGACGGTAAAATCGCGGCCAGCGGCATGGTTGAGCTTAAGCGTGATGTCGCCGATCTCGAGGATTTCGCGCACCTGCGCTTCCACCACATTGCGCGGCAGGCGGTATTCGGGAATTCCGAGATAGAGCATGCCACCGGCGACCGGAGCAGCCTCAAAAATCGTCACCGAGTACCCCATCAAAGCCAAATCGTGCGCTGCCGAAAGACCCACCGGACCACCGCCAACGATTGCCACTTTGAAAGGGAGCTTCTCTTTGGGCTGCGGCATTTCCAGCGGATGCCTCGACTCGGGGCCGTGGCGCTCCGTCAGGAATCGCTTCAAAGCGCGAATGGCGATGGGCTTGTCGATCTCACCCCGCCGGCACGCCGTCTCGCAAGGATGCGCGCACACGCGCCCGCAGATTGAAGCCAGCGGATTGGGATCGCGCGCGATGCGGTAGGCTTCCTCGAACCGTCCCTCGGCAATCAGCGCCACATAGCGCCCCGCGTTGGTGTGCGCCGGGCAGGCCATCATGCACGGAAAATTCGTGTTCAGCCAGTCCTTATCGACTTTCTTGTCGAGAAAGCGTTGTTGCATAAACAGTCGCCCAGTCGCCAGTCTCCAGTGGTCAGCTGTTAGCCAACAGTTGTGCAGTGTCTGCGTTTTCTGCTGACAACTGGCAACTGCCGACTGACAACTGTTTTACTTGCTTACCGTCAAATCGGCTTTGGTGTTGCCGCTCACTGTGACCGGCTGCGACTTGGGCTTTCCACCTTCATGCCAGGCCACTAGAGTGTAGCTGCCGTCCGGCACATCCTTAATCTTGTAACTGCCGCTGTCGTCGGTTTCGGCGAAATATGGCGTGGGACTCACGATGATGTAGCCCGCCATCTCCGGATGCACGTTGCAGAGCACGGGCACAACACCTGGCTTGTCGAACGTAAATGACCGCTTTTCGCCTTTCGGCCAGGTTCCGAGGTTGTGTCCGGCTTTTTTGTCGTTCCCGACGGCAGACCAGAAGACATTGTGCTGCACGTTGTCGCTGTTCAGGAAGTCGACCGTTGTGCCTTGCAAGACGACCATCTCGTGCGGCTGAAACAACAGCCCTTTCTGGTCCATGACTGGATGATCCTTGGGTGCGGGAAAGGTCTTGCCGACAACGGTGTCCACGTAGACCACCGACTTGCCCTTCATGCCGGAAACTTTGCCTTCAATATCGCCAGCTTGTGCCGCCAGGCTCAATGTGGCAATAAGTGCCAACAGCAGAACTGTCTTATAGCTCATTGCTTGGTTCTCCTTTGAATTCGAAGCTACTTCGTTGAAGTTGGACGGGCGCCAATCAGAAAATGAACTTGACGTCCAGATAAGTTGTATTGTTTGCGCTCGCGTTGCGACCCGCTCCATCATAGTCAGTGCCGGCCCCGTTGAAGCGCGTGTAGCCGGTGTATTGTGCCGCGAGCTGCAGATTTTGCCAGGGCCAATAGGAGACATTCGCAATGTAACCTGCGCTTCGCGGGTCACCGTTGGCTGAGTTGCCGTACACCGGAGCCTGGGGATACAGCAAAGGATCGGCGGTCCCGAATGTCTCGAACCAGCCGAATGTGCTGCTTATGCGATTGCCGAAATGGTATTCGGCGTTCGCCATGAACGTATCCAGATGATGGCTGATCGACTGAGCACCCAAAGCTGCATAGGTAGCGTCCAGACCTGAATTCTCGTGGATATAGGTCCCGCGCACGGAAAGTATGTCCTTGCGGAACATCGTGCGATCGATCTGGGTATCCACCGCCACATCGGTGTAGTGGTCCTTCAAGCCTGTGATCGAATTGGGAGTGGAATCCATGTGCATTCCATAAGTGCCAAACTCATATTGGGTGGTCGCTGTCGACTGCTGCCAAGCAGCGCGCCAATAGGGCGCGACTCCGCGGATGTTATAGGAATATCCGACCCCTGCGTTCGGCTGAGGACTACCGACGTGCTCGGTACGATAGATCGTTACATCGAGATAAAGGTGCTCATTCCACATGCCATAGCCTCCCAATCCGGCCACATCCTGCGCCAGAGAGCCGTTGATGATGGGGCCGGCGTTGGGAACTGGCAGCGATTGGCCGTCGGCGGCAATCCACGGATAACCCCATGCCGGGGTCGAGTTCCAAAGGTCTTCCACAGTCGGATTGTTGTTGAGGTCGGCGCCGTAGACCATTTCCTTGCCGAAGAGCTTGGTCTTGTTTGCATAGCGAATGTCTGTATTGTCACTGGTGAAATGATCATCCTGGGTATCGTAGGTGATCTGCAGGAAGCTGCCGACATGCGACGTCCATGCTCCGGCCAAGAAGAGCGAAACATCCTGGGGCAATTCAAAAGACCCGTTTTGCGTGCCGGGCACCGGCGACTGCGTTGCCGTGAATGAGGCCTCCAGCATCGCGGAAAGGGGCAGTGTTCCCAGCAGGTCAAGCGCGGCCCGCATTTTGCCTGAGTCCGCCTTGACTACCTTCGTCTCATCACCTTTGTCCGTGTAACCGAGCAGCTTAAACCTTCGCCCCGCCGGGTTGAGCTCGGGGGGCGTGTAATGGCAGCCGCTGCAAGCCAAACCCGTCTGCCGAGCATAACTCGGAACGGCAGACGCGCGGGGAGGATCCAGTGTGGCAAGAAATACCAGGACAAAGACAGGAACTGCAATGACCAAGTACAGTGCCAATCGGTTGACGACCGACGCCTTGATCGCGGCGCGCAGTGGCAACAGGTCACTCATAACTCTACGCATCATCATCTCCATGTTCGACATAGGATCAGGCCTAGAGCCCATGCCCCAAACCGACAAGTGCAATTTCTCAAGAATTTCAGGCTGTTGGAACCCCTGCAACACTCAACCTTTCCGCATTCTCTCGACACTAAAGATTGGGCGCAGCGTTCTGAATCACAATTGAATGTGATTAGAATCACAGTTTTATCACAAGAATGTTGTCAGGGGAATGTAAGAAGTGCGCCCTCAAGATCAAAACCGGCTCTTTCCCTGAGCGGCAGGTTCAGGGGGAGGGCCGGTCTTTTGTTTCAACTGCGCCTTACTTATGCTGCTTATGCCGGAGATACCCTCCGACTACCAGAACCCCGCTTCCCATGAGCAACAAGCTGGCAGGCTCAGGAGTAGTACACATTGGCCCCGCAGCGTGGCTAAAACTGGTAGCCGTCGCAGGGAGCATGCCGAACGTTAGGAGATATAAAGAACATGCAGAGAAAAAGCCGAACCACTTGTTCATAACCACCTACACTTCGCTTGGGTTAAACGACACCAGCCTTACCAAGCGAATCCTGCCCTCTCCAAAGGCCGGCCTTGCTGCGATACGGTGTTCTTGCCGATCGACAGCAGTGGCATGGCTCATTGAAAAGACAGGACACAAAGACAGTATCGCAGTGCGATGAAAATAGTCTGTGTGTGGAATCACGGTGCTGCGTGATGATGGTCACGCATGAACAACATCGCAAACGGACAGGAATTTGTGCCGGGAGGACGACCCTGCCTCCCGCTGGG
The DNA here is from genome assembly GCA_049521535.1 of Terriglobales bacterium. GTDB lineage: Bacteria > Acidobacteriota > Terriglobia > Terriglobales > Acidobacteriaceae > CAZUCM01. The sequence goes on from JBEKOS010000019.1 coordinate 7,564, forward strand.
AAGTAGGTGGTGCCTCTAATGTACCGCCGGCCGCGACCCCTCGCGCGCGAAGAGCCTATGCCTTCTTCAAAACTGCCGGCGCCTTGGTCACGGCATCGCCCGCAACTGCCAGAATGTCACAGGCCCGCCGCTTGTTTACAATTCCGTCGACAGGAAGTGAACTGGAAGCCATCCCCCTGGGAACCGACATTCCGCTCTGCAGGATAATTACCTGCGGCTTGTGCGCAGCTTTCCGCACCGCGAATTGAATGCTATCCAGAAGCTGGCCGGCAAGGGTCTCATCCAGAAACACTACGTCAAACTCGGAGGACTGCAATAAGTGCGGCACCGCCGCGCAATCCGTTGAAGTGGTCACGTCAAATCCGGCCTGAGCAAGAAGATTTCGCACCAGGTCCGCAGCGTGTTCTTCGCTGTCAACCACCAGAATGCGCCGGCGCAACTGCTCTTCCATGGAATTCCTCCCGGTCCAGCCTGCCGGCCACATGATCAATCCCGACGGCCAGCTTGGATTTCTCTGTAAACAACCAGCTTATGGGAAGGAGCGGCAAATGTCACCCGGATAGAAGCTCACGGCTGACTAACCCTGAAAAGCATGGGTCATGCGGAGAAAGGATGACCTCGGGGAGGGCATTGCGAAGCTGACGGACAGGCGACTTCATCTACGACAAGTTTTTATCCGGGGTTCTCTTAACGGCAGATTCGGGTGACTGCTAGGATAATGATTCATGCCTCAAGAGCTTTCTAAAGCCTACGATCCGGCGCAGGTTGAGACCCGCTGGGCGGAATACTGGCTCCGCGAGAAGCTGTTTCACGTGGAAACTCCCAAACCGGGCGATCCCGCGCGCCCGATTTTCACGATCGCCATTCCACCGCCCAACGTCACGGGATACCTGCACATGGGCCACATGCTCGAACACACGGAGATTGACATCATTGTCCGCTGGCATCGCATGCGCGGCTATCGATCGCTGTGGCTGCCCGGCACCGACCACGCCGGCATTGCCACCCAGTTGATGGTGGAACGCCAGCTTGCGACGGAAGGCAGGAAACGCCGCGACCTGGGGCGGGAGGAGTTTGTCGCCCGAGTTTGGAAGTGGCGCGCCGAATACGGCGGCGCCATCCTCGAGCAGATGAAACGCTTGGGGGAATCCGTCGATTGGGACCGCGAATACTTCACCATGGATGACAGTCGGTCCCGCGCCGTGCGTGAGGCCTTCGTCCGCCTGCACGAAGAAGGGCTGATCTATCGCGGCAACTACATCGTCAACTGGTGCCCGCGCTGCGGTACCGCCATCTCCGACCTGGAGGTGATCCACGAAGACACTCCGGGCAAGCTGTTCGAGATCAGATATCCCGTGGCTGACTCAGACGAGTTCATTACCGTGGCCACCACGCGGCCAGAGACGATGCTGGGCGATACCGCAGTCGCCGTCAACGCCCGCGATCCTCGCTACGCGCACCTGCACGGCAGGAAAGTCCGATTGCCGCTCATGGAGCGCGAGATTCCCATCATCCTCGACGACCTCGCCAAGCCGGAATTCGGCACTGGCGCGGTCAAGGTAACTCCGGCACACGATCCCAACGACTTCCAGGCCGGGCTGCGCCATCACCTGCCGCAAATCACCGTAATGGACGAGCACGCCCGCATGAATGAGAACGCAGGACCCTACGCCGGCCTTGATCGCTACCAGTCCCGCGAACGCGTGCTGCACGATCTTCAGGAACAAGGCTTCCTCGGGAGTGCCAAGGATTACGTTGTGCCGCTGGGTAAGTGTGACCGCTGCAAAACCATCGTCGAGCCCCGCCTTTCGACGCAGTGGTTCGTGGCGATTAAGCAGAAACCCAGGAGCGGGGGACCATCGCTGGCTGAGAAGGCGATTGCGGTGGTGCTCGCCGGCGAAATCACGTTTGTCCCGGAAAACTACCGCCAGATCTACCTCAACTGGATGGAGAATATCTACGACTGGTGCATCTCCAGGCAGTTGTGGTGGGGGCACCGCATTCCTGCCTGGCACTGCCAGGAAACTGACTGCAAGAAAATCACCGTGTCACGCGAGACACCAACGCAGTGCCGGCACTGCGGAAGTTCCCGCATGGAGCAGGATCCTGACGTGCTCGATACCTGGTTTTCCTCGGGCTTGCTACCCATGTCGGCCATGGGATGGCCGGAAAAGACCCGTGACTTGGATGTGTTTTATCCCTCTTCACTGCTGATAACAGGTTTCGACATTCTGTTTTTCTGGGTCGCCCGGATGATCATGCTGAACTGCCACTTCATGGCTGAGCATCGTCAGGATGGCACCACCAAACAGATCTCCGGAGACGTGGAACGGAAGGACGATTCGGTGCCCTTCCGCCACGTCTACATTCACGCCCTGGTGCGGGACGCCGACCGCCAGAAGATGTCCAAGACGAAGGGCAACGTGCTCGACCCCATTAAAGTAATTGAGAAGTACGGCACGGATGCAACCCGCTTCACGCTGGCCTCCATGGCGTCGCCGGGCACCGACATTGCCTTTAACGAAAGCCGCACCGAGGGTTATCGCGCCTTTGCCAACAAGATTTGGAACGCCGCTCGGTTCATTTTCATGAACGTTGAACACCTCGCCGAAGCTGGCAATCAGGCCGGATTCCTGGAGCAAGTGCCCTTGGAAGACCGCTGGGTCCAATCCCGTCTGCATCACGTCACGCAACAGATAAACACCGCCTTGGCGGAATACCGCTTTGACGAGGCCGCACAAGCCATCTACGCGTTTTTCTGGGGTGAGTTCTGTGACTGGTATCTTGAACTGGTCAAGCCTCGGCTGCTGGGCGGCGAGAGTGACCTTGAAAAACTCCGGCGGTCTTATGCGATTTCCCACCTGATCGCCGTCTTTGAAACCGCCCTGCGCCTGCTGTCGCCATTCATGCCATTCATCACCGAGGAACTATGGCACGCACTCCATCAGGGCAGAACGCCGCAGAAGTCGATTGCCCTAGCTGAGTTCCCGCAAGCTAATCCGAAATTCATCAGCGAAGACGCCGAGTTGGAGATGTCCATACTCCAGGATCTGATTGCGAGCGTCCGCAACTTGCGCGCAGAACTCAAGGTTGAGCCCAAGGTGCGCGTCCCGATTCAGATTCATACCGACGACGCGATTCGAGCGTCGTTTGAGCGGAATCGCGGCTCGGTCGAGCGGCTCGCGGGCGTTGAACAGATTGAATTCGTAGCACAATCGCTGACCAAGGATTCCGGCGCTCGCAGCACCTCCCGTTTCGACGTGCGCGTGCTCTACGAACAGCAGGTTGATGTCGTGGCGGAGCGCGAGCGGCTGCTGAAGGAGAAGGCCCGGTTCGACATTGAGATCGCCAATGCCGATCGCCAGCTTGGCAATGAACGGTTTCTGGCCAAGGCACCAGCCCACGTGATTGAGGGCATTCGGCGTCGCCGCCAGGAACTTGAGGTGCTCTTGGAAAAGAACCGGGCCGCCCTTGAGGGATTAGGCAGCGGAGCGAATTGATAGCCTGTTGGCCCACTTCAGCACCAGGAAGTGGGACGCTAAATTGCGCCGGATTACAATGAACTTGCTCGTCGTTTCCCGATCATCGTTTATCCGCGTTGATCTGCTGAGAATTGTTTGGATTGACTGAGGAGATATGGACTGGAACAGCCGCCGCGTAACGGCGATCCTGCAGAACGCGCTGCTCGAGGACCGCGCCACCCGCGATGCCACCACCCACGCCTGCATCGATCCGCAGCAGATGGCGGTCGCGATCGTACTAGCCAAGCAGGATTATGTATTGTCCGGGCTGGGATTGGTCGCGCGCACCCTGGAAATTTTTGGCGAGCTCGACGGCTCAGTCAGAGCCATTCCCGACGTAACCAGTAACCAGGAGTTTTTTGATGGCGTCCGCGTCACCAAGGGACAGCACGTGGCGGTCGTCCGCCACAACGCACGCGTATTACTTTCCTGCGAGCGCGTAATGTTGAACCTGTTACAGCGACTGGGTGGAATCGCCACTCTGACCCGCCAGTTCGTGGATGCAATTGCTGGCACCAAGGCGCGCATTCTGGACACCCGCAAGACCGTTCCCGGCATTCGCGCTCTCGACAAATATGCCGTTACCTGCGGGGGAGGCTTCAATCACCGGTTGGATCTTAGCGATGGCGTGTTAATCAAGAATAACCACATTGCTTTGGCCGGAGGTGTGAGGCCGGCGCTCGAACGCGCCCTTGCCAATCGCCGCGGAGACCAGCCCGTTGAAATCGAAGTGCGGAATCTTTCCGAACTGGATGAAGCGCTGGCGGGAGGAGCAGAAGCCATTCTGCTCGACAATATGTCCCCTGACGACTGCCGTCGAGCCGTGGAACACGTACATAGCCAACCGCGGCGCATCCCTGTAGAAGCCAGCGGCGGTGTGGACTTGAAATCGGTGCGGGCTTACGCTGAGTCGGGGGTGGAGTTCATCTCCGTCGGCACGCTCACCCATTCCATAAAGGCCGTGGACTTGAGCATGCGTATGCGAGCATTGTGATCACACCTGCATCACTTCTTTCTCTTTCGCCTTTGACATCTCATCCATCTTGCTGATTTCGCCGTCGGTGAGCTTTTGCAGGGAATCGAGGCCATTGCGCTCATCGTCTTCTGTAATTTTCTTGTCCTTGGTTGCTTTCTTCACCGCTTCCAAGCCGTCGCGCCGGATATTGCGCACGGCGGTGCGATGATCTTCCAGCACCTTGTGCAGATGTTTGACCATCTCCTTGCGCCGGTCTTCGGTCAGAGCCGGCACGGGCACGCGAATGATCTTGCCGTCATTCATCGGATTCAGGCCGAGGTCGGCGCTGCGAATGGCCTTCTCGATGGTTCCCATGAGCGTCGGGTCCCAGGGCTGCACGGTAATAAGCTGTGCCTCGGCCGCATGAACGGTGGCCACCTGGCTGAGAGGCATCTGTGAACCGTAGGCGTCCACGTGTACGCCATCCAACATGTGGACATTGGCGCGGCCGGTTCGCATGGCCGCGAGCTCGCTGCGGAAATCGTCCACTGCTTTGTCCATGCGGACGCGGAGCTGGCCGAAAACTTCTTTCAGTGCGGGAATGGATGCTATGCTGGGTTGCGCCATGGATTAATAACCTCGTGATGCAAGAATAGGCGATTATAAATAATGAGCGATTCTATTGGTAACGCGCTGGACAATGCACGTGAGTTTTATCGCCGCCAACTGGCGAGTTCGTTTGTTTGTTCACGGCCATTCTCGATGCCTTTACGTTTCGTGGCCGAGGATGTGGCAGACACGCCGGAGTTTGAAGCAGTGGTGCGGGAGTGTGGTTTCGGGTCATTTGACTGCGCGCGGCGCATTGGCGAGATGGCGGTCGTACATCTCGACCGTGTTCCCACCGGCAGGCCCTGGTGGCGCGACCTGCTGAACTACGAGCGAAGCTGTTTCCTGCAGACGGCCACGACCGCCGAAGGCCCGCCCACCAACCGCCCCCGCCGGGGTGTCAGCGCGCTTTGCATCACTTTTTCTTGGGACGTGCCGCAAGTAGTCGAGAGCCTGAAAGCAGGACAGCCTGTCTCAGATGCCCTGCGCCGCCCAGCCACTTTGCTGTTCGCGCGGGATGAGGGCGGGAACCCCTGCGTAGTTGAAGTTGGACCTGACGTGGAAAAGGTATTTCGCGCCACCAATGGCTTGCGATTGGTGGAAGCCATCGCCGCCACCGCCGGCGCCAGCATGGAGCAAACGAGGGAAATTCTCGGGGCGCTTGCCGGCATCCGGGCAGTAACTCTGGCCATGTCAGCAGAGGAAATGTCGCGCGTGATAGCGGCGAGGGAAAAGCGATAGCATAGCGGTTGCGATCAATTGCTATTCACTACAGAGGACACATGAGGCGCAGAGGTGAAAAGGACTTGGAGACAATGAGCCCGGCCGACATGGCAACAGAACCGCACGCCCATTTTCGAGTGGCCCTTCCTCCAATCCTCAATGTCCTTTTGTTTCCTCTGTGTCCTCCGCGTCCTCTGTGGTGAATTTTGGGAGGGTATCTTCTGTCGGATAAGACCGCCATCATCATCGGCGCCGGTCCCGCCGGCCTGACCGCTGCATATGAACTGCTGACGCGTGCCGGCATCCGTCCCATCGTCTTGGAGCGCAGCACCTACATGGGCGGCATTTCCCGCACCATCCGCTATAAGGGAAATCGCATGGACCTGGGCGGACACCGCTTCTTCTCCAAGAGCGACCGCGTCATGGATTGGTGGTTGGCGCAGTTGCCGATGGAAAAGGGCAGCGAAGCCGAAGCCACAGACCTGCTCATGCTGCGGCGTTCCCGCAAGTCACGCATCTATTTCCTGCGAAAGTTCTTCGACTACCCCATCCAATTGACGCGCGACACTCTGATGAAGCTCGGCATGCGCCGCACCATGCGCATCGGCTTCAGTTATCTGCGCAGCGTCCTCTTCCCAATCAAACCGGTCAACAACCTCGAGCAGTTCTTTATCAACCGCTTCGGACGCGAGCTTTACCTGACATTTTTCAAGTCCTACACCGAAAAGGTCTGGGGCGTGCCGTGCGACCAAATCAGCGCCGAATGGGGTGCGCAACGCATCAAAGGCCTCTCAATCCGGAAGGCCATCGCTCACTTTGCCCGCCAGGCGGTTGGCGGCGGCGCAAAGAACATCGCCCAGAAAGGCACGGAGACTTCGTTGATCGAGCAGTTCCTCTATCCCAAGTTCGGCCCCGGACAAATGTGGGAGGAAGTCGCGCGCAAAGTGACCGCGCTGGGCGGTGAAATCATCACGGGGATTGAAGTAACCGGAGTCCAGGCCGACAGCGGGCGGGTGGCTGCGGTTACAGCCAAGGGCGCTGACGGACAGGTGAAGCGCTACGTGGGTGACTTTTTCTTTTCGACGACCTCCATCCAGGAACTCGCGCGCGCCCTCAATGCCGCCGTGCCGTCCGAGGTTCGTGAACTCACGGACGGACTGCAATATCGCGATTTCATCACCGTCGGCCTGCTGCTCACCAAACTCAAGGTACGCGATCCCGGGGACCGGGTTGGCAAGCTTATTAGTGACAATTGGATCTACGTGCAGGAGCCCGATGTGCTCGTCGGCCGGCTGCAGCTTTTTAACAACTGGAGTCCCTTTCTGGTCGCCGACCAGTCGAAAGTATGGCTGGGCGCCGAATACTTCTGTTACGAGGGTGACGATTTGTGGAGCAGGAGCGACGCGGAAATGGCGCGCCTGGCGATAGAGGAACTTGCCAAAATCGACATCATCGAGGCTGCGGACGTGCTTGATTTCGTAGTCGCCCGTATGCCCAAGACCTATCCCGCATACTTCGGGACCTACGAGCGCTTCGACGAAATTCGCTCCTTCTTTGATGGATTCGAAAACCTCTTCCTCGTTGGCCGCAACGGCATGCACAAATACAACAACCAGGACCACTCGATGCTGACCGCCATGGTGGCCGTGGACAACATCATCGCCGGCAAGACTACCAAGGAAGATCTTTGGGCGGTAAACACCGAAGAGGAATACCACGAGGCGAAGAAGAAAGTAGCAACTAGCAAGTAGTCAGGAGCCAGAAGTCAAAAGTGGGGGGGCTCGATCAATTTATTGATTTTGTCATCCTGAGGCCACATTCGTTGTGGCCGAAGGATCTATGTACTTTGCGTGCAGCATAAGAACGCCTAGATCCTTTGCTGCTTGCTCCGCCCACCTTGCTCCTGGCTACTGACCACTTGCTACTTGCTACTTCTTAAAATGTTCCCATCCCTGCGGTTGGAACTTAAACCCCACGCCCTCTTCAGTAACGTACAGCCAGAGGCCGCAATCCTCTACGATGGTTCCGATCCAATGCACCGGCACGCCCGCGATCCGTGACGGGATGTGCTTGCGCTTCGATTCACGCACCGTGAACAGCAGTTCATATTCGTCACCGCCGTTAAGCGCATCCTCGAGCGTGGCCCCGGAAGCCACCGGTATCTCTTCATCGACCAGCCACGCGCCGACGCCGCTCTCCTCGCAAATATGGCTCAGATCGGTGGAAAGCCCGTCACTAATGTCAATCATCGCCGACGTCAAACCGCCCTCACGCAGCCACTTGCCAACCTCGAGGCGCGGCTCCGGATACAAGAACTTTCGCCGGGCGCGTGCAGGTACCAGGCTTAGCGCACCGCTCCCGCGGGCGTCTTTGGTGGGCAGAGGCAAGGCGCCATTCTCAGCGCCCGACTTCCCCGCCCGCTGCAATCCCCGCAGCACTCCGGCCGGCGATCCCAGCGTACCTGTAACGAAAATGTAATCTCCCGCACGCGCTCCCGAGCGCAGAACGGCCTTGCCGCGTGGTACGGAGCCAATTACGACAATATCGGCCATAACACCCTCCGGGGATTGCGCCGTATCGCCGCCGGCCAGCCTGGTGCCGAATCGTCGCGCCAAGCGCAGGAATCCTCTTTGAAATTCATCCACCCATTTCTGCGGTAGATCATGAGGTAGAGCAAACGACAGAAACGTTGCCAGGGGCACACCACCCATGGCGGCAATGTCGCTTAAGCCACGCGTAAGGCAGCGGTGGCCAACCGAAGCCGCAGAATGCCAGTCGCGGCGAAAATGCACGCCTTCCAGGCTGAAATCGGTGGTGACCAGGAGATCATCCTTTGGCGGAGGCCGCAGGACGGCGCAGTCATCGCCGATTCCGTGCACGATCGTGCGTGTCGCGCCGGAGGGTTGCGTGCGGCGCACCCGAGCGATCAATTTTCTTTCAGGCAGCGGCACTCGAATCCTACCGTCCTTTTGTCCGATCAGTTTTTATCCGCGTTAATCCGCGGCGAATTTACCTGCTAGGACGAAGATAACTGCCTTGTCGTCCTGAAAAACTTTCTTCCAACTGCCGTTCCCGGTCTTAATCGTCAGCACTCCCGCCAGCCCCGATCCGGGCTCCAGCATCGCCGTACCCACGTGGTAATGCTCAAACAGCGGGTCGGGACCCGCATGCCCAAGATACACCGAGGTGTATTCCTTAAGAAATTCGTCGCCGTAGAGATCGGCGCGGCCATCTATGAAGACTCTTCGCTCGGGCAGGTTCCATATCAGGTATCCGCCAAATCCGTAGGCGTTGATCAGGTTGCCGCGAAACTCATGAGCCTTAAGGTATTGCACCCCCGCCGAAGGAAATGCGCGCAATTCCGCCGAATTCTGCGCCTGAATTGCCAATTTTGTTTGCGAAACGCAAGATACCGCCGCCGCAACCAACGCTATAGCGAGAATTGTCATCCTGAGCGGAGCGAAGGACCTGTTTTTGGATACTGCGAGCACGATCGACCAGTTCGGAATACGCAAATGCTCAGCTAGGAGCGGCACGGCAATCAGCACAAAAACCGGGATGTTCCGGCGCGACTTCAGTGCCCCCGAGAGAAAGATGACGAACATAAGAAACTGTCCGGGCCGGTACCTCTGCGCCGAGAACATCATGGCAAGCAGCGGGAGAATGGCGAGCGCCAGGAATGGCCAGTAATGCGAATCGCTGAAGGGTGCCGGTTGCCACTCCAGGATTTGTTCGTTGGCTTTCATCCGCAACAGGTCGACGGGAAATCGGTACAGCGCAAATCCGTTTGGATTGAGCGGCACCACCGCAACACAAGTGGCCATAGCGACCAGCGGCGCGAGCCACTGTTGCGGTCTTAGCCCGCCTCGGCCCACTGCCCAATCGAGCGCCTCCGCCAGGGTTGTCAAACCGATCAGTGCCAAACCCAGAATGTAGCCTCCATGAAGCTGAACCCAAAGCAGCATCAGGAACGGCAACGCGGCGAGCAGGCGCCAATCCTGCCTGCTCTTGTACCGGTCGAGTATCCAGAGATAAGCGGCTCCCAGAAGAAACGAGATGGATTGCGGCCGCAGGGCAAAACCAACACGCGCCGCCCAGACTCCCAGCAGGAGCGCCAGGCCGCTTGCCACGT
>JBEKOS010000020.1:0-18534 GCA_049521535.1 Terriglobales bacterium
ATCTGCGGATGGCATTAGCCGACGAAGTTACCTCCATCCTCACCTATAAGCCCTCTCTGGAGGTGCGTCCGTCGAGTTCCGTGGCCAAGTATGCCGAGGGCAACCCTGACCCGGTGCAGGCCGGCCGCGAGTTGCATGTGGCCGCTGTGGTCACCGGGCACTTCATGCACGAAGGCGACAAGCTGTCGATTACGCTTGAAGCCATTGATGTCAAGGACAATCGCCTGATCTGGCACGGCACCATCAGCGTGCCGGCCGATAATCGCCTGCAAATGCTGCAGGAACTGAAAGACGAAGTACGGCAGGAACTCCTGCCTTACGTCACCGGTGCGGCTGCCGGTGGAATCGAGACTGCCACCCGTCCTCAGAATGCGGAAGCGTACGATCTTTTCCTGCGCAGCGTCGCCGTTCCTCACGATCCGGAGCCGAATCGCGAGGCCATTTCCATGCTGGAACGTTCGGTGGGCTTGGACCCCGGTTATGCCCCGGCCTGGGATGCGCTTGGCCTGCGCTACTACTTCGAGTCCACTTACGGCAGCGGCGGCGGCCAGATGTTCGATCGCGCTAACAACGCCTATGAGAGGTCTGTGGCGCTCGATCCCAATTTCCTGCTGGCTGCGGTCCATCTGGCGGTCAATCGTGTGGAGCGCGGGGAGTTGGGCTCCGCCTACCAGCACGCACGCTTGCTCGTGGCGCGCCGTTCGGACAATGCGCAGGCCCATTTCGCTCTATCCTACGTCCTGCGCTATGCCGGCTTGTTGCCGGATGCGGCGCGGGAATGCAACATCGCTTTCAGCCTCGATCCGGGAGATTACATCCTGCGTTCGTGCGCCCAGGTATTCGAGGAATTGGGAGATGAGGACCGCGCGCTGCAGTTCCTGAATTTGGATGCCGGATCGCAATTCTACAACAGCATTTTGCCGCGGATACTCATGCGGAAGGGTGACATTGCCGGAGCTCGGTCTGCGGCGGAGAAAGTGAAAAATGACGAGACCTGGTACGGCGGCCTGCTGCAGTCTTGCCTGGCTTCCGGAGGCAAGGCTGATGATAAGCTTGCCGCTGACGTGCGCGCCGCACTCCCGCAGATGCTGGCGCAGCGTGATCCGGAATTCCATTACGACCAGGGCAGCATGTTGGTGTACTGCGGAGAACGCCAGGCGGCCGTGCGCCTGTTGCAGGCAGCCATTAACCAGAACTATTGCGCCGCTGAGGCTTTTACCAATGACCCGCTACTGCAAAAGCTGCGTGCCTATCCGGAATTTAAGCAGCTACGCGAGGCCTCGGACGCCTGCCTCAAGAGATTCCTGGCAGCGCGCGACCAGCAAGCGCCATGACCCAATTTCAGATTTCAGATTTTGGATTTCAGAAGACAGGACCTCGGCGCACCAGGCGGGCATCTTCCCGAAGCCTGAGATATTGATTCTTGAGTCTTCAGTTTCATTCCATGTTGTTCCACGATCGTACAGACGCAGGACGCCAGCTAGCGTCCCTGCTTCGTGCCTACGCCAACCGGCCTGACGTGCTGGTATTGGGCCTTCCGCGCGGGGGTGTTCCCGTGGCGGCAGAAGTTGCCCGCGCGCTGAACGTGCCGCTGGATGTATTCGTGGTGCGCAAACTCGGAGTTCCCGGCGAGGAGGAACTGGCGATGGGCGCCGTAGCTTCCGGCGGAATCCGAGTCTTGAACGAAGAAGTAGTAAGAGCTCTGAAGGTTACGCCGGAGGAAGTCGAACGCGTTACCGCCAGCGAATTGCTGGAGCTGGAGCGCCGCGAGCGCCTGTACCGTCAAGGCCGGCCGCCCAGCAACGTACGCGGCCAGATCGTCCTGCTGGTGGATGACGGATTGGCAACCGGGTCAACTATGCGCGCGGCTGCGGCCGCCCTGCGCCAGATGAATCCAGCCCGAATTATCGCCGCGGCGCCGGTAGGCTCTCCCAACGCCTGCGGGGATTTACGCTCGGCAGTGGATGAGGTCGTATGCGCGGAGACGCCTGCTGACTTTCAGGCGGTGGGCCAGTTCTACCAGGATTTCGGACAAGCCAGCGACGATGAAGTGCGGGACCTGCTCGAAAAACATCCAGCGGTCAGCCGTCAGCCACCAGCCGAAGCATTGCAGTGCCATACTGACGACTGACAACTGGTTCACTTCATATTCGTTGCGGCCATCTCGATTTTGCTGACCTCACCGCTAATCATCATCTTCAATAGCCCGTCTTGCTCTCGCAGTCGGATATGGTCAAAATTCATGCCGGTATCGATGTAGGTGAACCCGCCGTTGCCATCGACGCTGACCGGGACCGGCTCTCAACTTTTGATGGTGGCGTCGCCGGGTGCTTCCAATGTGGTGCTGTAACTGCGCCAGGCGCACAGGCAATTACGTCCTCCGATAGTCAGAACGCTCGTCATTTCACTATGTTGAGTGATACCTCCACTTTAAAGACTTTCCCACTCAGTGGGTCAGTGGCAAAGGAGCTCTCTAGAGTTTGGCCATCCCGCAGTGTCAGGCTTAACTCTGATTTGAATTGCCGTACAATCGGTTCTGGAAATTGCGCCGATGATTGCAGAGACGCACTGGGATCAACGGCGACTGCTACACTGCCCTCTACCCACGATCGCTCGAGAATCAGCCTGATGTCGAACTTGTTGTCCTTTGTGCGGGACGCTTGGCAGTCGATACTGGTGCCAACGTCCACATACTGCATCCCGTATTCCTTGCCCGTGTAAACCGGAACGCGGCTCCCAATCTTTACTACCGACTTCGGCGGCCTTCCGTCCGCGACCACAACCATCGTGTAGGGCAAGCTCTTCAACATCTTGTTGCCCTCAAACTCCGTAGACGTGACCGATATCTTCAACGGTGTCGTTTCCGTTTGACGGGCTTCCATCGCCACGTCCTCGTTCTTGGGTTTCTCTTGTGCCGAAACGCACGGTGTTCCCATCGCCAATGCTGCCACTAGGAATGCTGCGTTCGCTCTTCTTCCCATTCTTCCTCCTCTATAACCTAAGTCTGCGGAACTTACTCTGAAATGCTAGTCTGGTCGATCCATTCTTCCTGTCGCGCTCGACCCAATTGGAGATCCGCAATGTCAACTGAAGACACCTGAGGTAGTTCCGTGATCCTGTCGACGGTTCTGTTCGCCGCCGGCATCACAACCGCTTGTGCTATTGCGTCGCGCCGGGCGACGCAAGCCACAAATTCTGCAAAGGCTTTCTGTTCATCTGGGGGCACCAAGACTTCCAGTCCCTGCTGGGCTGCGCTTTGGACAGCCCGGCGCTGCGCGCTTGCGACCACCGGCTGCTGGCTTGTGTAGCGCGCCTGGCTGCCGGTTTTGTTCGGCTTATGATTAACGACTAACGACCGGCGAGGGGTCTCCGTCATCTGACGGCTCGAGTTTTCAGGCTGAAGACTGACGCCTGACGGCTGATGGCTGGTTTCCGACGGCTGCCGACTAACAGCCACCGACCTGCGACTGCTATTCCCCAGCTCCAGCCCCGCCGCCAATAGCAACACTGCTGCAATCGTTGCAACCGCCAAGGATGGTGACGGCCGCAAGAACCGTGACAGCAGCCACCGCACGTGTTGCGCCCGTTCCTCCGCTGCCAGGCGAGCCACCACGCGGCTCTCCAGGCCAGGGCGCGGCTCCGCGTCCGCGTAACTCCGTAGGACTTCATCGAGCCACTTTTCCGCGATCTGTTCTCGCTGTTTCGTGTTCATCCTCGTCTCCCCTCGAGAAAGGTCGCCATCTTCTCCCTTAGCAGTTGGCGGGCGCGAAAGAGACGCGTCCTCACGGTCCCTTCTGGTACGCCGAGCACCGCCCCAATCTCGGCTGAAGTCAATTCCTCTACGGTGGACAACCTGAGCACGTCGCGAAAATCGCCCGGCAAGCCGGCGATCATCTTTTCCGCAATGCCCAGCATCTGCGCGTCAATCACCGTTTGTTCGGCGCTGGTGGCGCCAGCGCTTAAGTCATCAGGGGCAGCATCCCCGCTGTTCGATGGCCACTTGGCATGCAAGCTTCGGGCACGGTCCACGGCGATGCGCCAGGCGACTCGTGCCAGCCAGGCCCGGACATCCCGAACCTGGTTGAGATCGCGTTTGTGGCGCAGGGCGCGCAAAAACGTCTCCTGCACGGCGTCTTCGGCATCCTGATGATTGCGCAGGACCGAATACGCGACTTTGAACACCAAGCGTGCGTGCTCGTACACCAAGTCGCACCATGCCTGCTCCGCGCCTGCTGCTTCCTCCACTGCCATAGCAGGGGGATACGCCATTTGCACCGCTTCCATTCGGCCCTCATTATGTATGACGGAGCAACCATGAAAGCGTTCAATGAAATTGTCGAATTCGGTGAGTTCCATGTCTTCCCGCGTGAAACTAGTTCCGGATTACATCCGTCTAATGCACGTCCGTCTGTCCATTAAGCCCTATGGCCGAATCCGGCATAGTCCCGCTCAGCGAGGTCGTACCGTACAAACCGGGGTCGCCCTGGGCGCCGCTCCGCCAACCGCTGTTCCTGTCCTTATGGACTGCGTCGCTGATCTCGCATACCGGAACGTGGATGCAAAATCTGGGCACCGGCTGGCTGATGACCTCTCTCACCATGTCTCCCATCATGGTCAGCCTGGTGCAGGTTGCCATGAGCCTGCCGGTGTTTCTGCTTGCCCTGCCGGCGGGCGCGCTGGCGGATATCAGTGACCGCCGGCGCGTGCTGCTGTTTACCCAGGGATGGATGGCGCTGGCCGCCGGCGCGCTGGGACTGCTCACCATTTACGGGGCGGTCACGCCCTGGCTGCTGCTGTTGTTTACCTTTGTGCTGGGCGCGGGAGCAGTGATGAACGAACCCGCCTGGCAAGCGATTACACCGGAACTGGTTCCCGAGGAGCAGCACAGCAGTGCGGTGGCGTTGAACTCCGTTGGTTTTAATGCGGCGCGGGCGGTCGGGCCGGCGCTGGCCGGACTGATCATTGCCGGGGCAGGTTCCGGACTCGCCTTCCTGCTGAATGCCCTTTCCTTTTCTGGCGTAATCGTTTTTCTCTACCGCTGGCGCCGTCCGCATGATGGCGCCGTCAGGAACGAAAACGAAGATGTGCTCTCGGCGATTAGAGCTGGCGTGCGCTATGTGCGTCAATCGCATCTGGTGAAGTCGGTGCTCGTGCGGACCGCCGCCTTTAGCTTCTCCGCCTGTGCCTTGCTGGCGCTGCTTCCCTTGATCGCCCGCCCCTTTGGTTCCGTCGGATACGGCTTGATGCTCGGTTCTTTCGGATCAGGAGCGCTTGCTGGCGCCGCCATTCTGCCCCGTTTTCGTCGGCGAAACTCCATGGACGGCACCGTAGCTGCCGCAACCGCGGGATTTGCCGCGGTGACGTTTCTCGCCGGGCGCCTTCCCTGGTTTTCACTGTTATGCCTCGACCTATTTGGCGGCGGCATCGCCTGGATGTGGATTCTGGCCTGCCTGAATGTTGCCGCCCAGACCATGTCCCCGCCGCGGCTGCGCGCCCGCACTTTATCGATGTACATTCTGGTGTTGCAGGGCGGAATGGCCGCGGGCAGTGCGGCTTGGGGCGCCATCGCGGAGAGGTTTGGGGTTCCAGCCGCTATGCTCGGCGCAGCCCTCGGGTTGGCAGTCGGAGTATTCGCCATCCGGGGCGGCCATCGCCCCCTTGCGGTTACCAGTTGGCCCGCTGCGGAAAGGGAACAACCGCGAATTTAGGATTTTCAGCACCAAGCCGTTTCCATCTGCGCAGGTCTGCAGCGAATCACAGCGAGCGATAACTTTGAGCGGTGTTTGATCGGAAGGCCTTGTCTAATTTCTCCGCGCCACTGTGTCTCTGTGGTGGATTTTCTTTCAATTCGCGGCCATCCTCGTTTCTCTGCGGCCGTTTCGGTCAAGGCTATAATCAGTCATGGAACCTCCTCGCCAGCAAATCGCGACCAAGTTTCGCGAACTGATGAATCTGGTGCGCGAGAACCGCCCGCACGACGATCTGGCGGTGGTGGAGAAGGCTTTCCAGTTCGCCATGCGCCAGCACGAGGGCCAGCAGCGCGCCTCGGGCGAACCCTACCTCATTCATCTGCTCGAAAGCGCCCGCATCGTTGCCGGAATGAAGCTGGATCCGCTGGCGGTCGCCGCGGCGCTGCTGCACGACACCGTCGAGGACACAGGAACCACCAGCGATGAAATTTCGCTGGAATTCGGCGAGCAGGTGGCTCATATCGTCGACGGCGTGACCAAGATCAGCAAGATTGATTTCGCTTCGCGGGAGGAACGCCAGGCCGAGAGCGTCCGCAAGATGATTCTGGCCATGGTTGACGATATCCGGGTGGTGATGATCAAGCTGGCCGACCGCCTGCATAATATGCGCACGCTGGAGTACCTGACGCCGGAACAGCAGGAGAAGATAGCCCGGGAGACCCGTGAAATCTATGCTCCCATCGCGCACCGGTTGGGAATGGGCAAGATCCGCATCGAACTCGAGGACCTGGCATTCCGCTATCTCGAACCGGCGACTTACGAACAACTCAAGACTCAGGTGGAGCGGCGGCGCAAAGCCGGAGAGCATTATTTTCTCACCAAGATCGAGCTGGTGATCCGCGAGAAATTGAAGGCTGCCGGCCTGGAAGCGAAGGTCGAAAGCCGGGTCAAGCGCCTGTGGTCCATCCAGCGAAAGCTGCTGCGCCAGCAGATTTCCGTCGATCAGATCTACGATCTCTTTGCCCTGCGCATCATCACCAAAACCAAGAGCGATTGTTACGCCGTGCTGGGCATCATTCACAGCCTCTGGAAGCCGGTTCCGGGGAGGTTCAAAGACCATATTGCCGTGCCGCGCCCCAATCTCTACCAGTCGCTGCACACCACGGTGGTCAGCGAGAATGGCACTTCCTTCGAGGTGCAGATCCGCACGGAAGAGATGCACAAGATGGCGGAGGAAGGCATCGCGGCCCACTGGAAGTACAAGGACGGTCCGGTATCCGCGTGGGAAGAGGACCGCCTGGGCTGGCTGCGGCAGATGGTGGAGTGGCAGCGCGAGGTGACCGATCCCAGCGAATTCCTGGACACCTTAAAAGGCGGCCTGTCCCCGGAGGAGGTGTACACGTTCACCCCCAAGGGCAAGGTGGTGGTGCTGCCGCGCGAAGCCACACCCATCGATTTCGCTTACGCCGTGCACACCGAAGTGGGCCACACCTGCGTGGGCGCCAAAGTCAATGGCCGCATGGTCCCGCTCCGCCACACCCTGCATTCCGGCGATATTGTGGAAATCCTGACGCAGCAGGGGCATCAGCCCAGCCGCGATTGGCTGGGGGTGGTGCAGTCCTCGCGCGCCCGCCAGAAAATCAAGCACTGGCTGAACATCCACCAGCGCGAGCGCGCCATTGAAATTGGCCGCAAGCTGATCGACAAGGAAGCGCGCAAGTATCGCATCTCCCTCAAGGAGATCAAGGAAGCCGACTTCCAGCGTGCCGCGTCCGACTACGGCTGTGCCCGCACCGACGATCTGATCGCCGGCATTGGTTACGGCAAGTTTTCCGCACGCCAGTTGCTGGGCCGGCTGGCGCCGGTGAACACCGATGAGCCTGCCGGCGTCGAGGCGGAGGCGGAATCGCACGGCTTCACCAGCGTGATGCGCCGCGTGTTCGGCGCCGGCCAGGCCAACGTCCTGCAGGTGAAGGGACACAATGATCTGCTCGTCTATCGTGCCCGCTGCTGCAATCCCATCCGCGGGGAGGAGATCGTCGGCTATGTAACCCGCGGTAAAGGCGTGGCCGTGCACGCGAAGAACTGTTCGAACCTGGCGAATCTGGCTAATGAATCGGAGCGCCGCATAGCGGTGGAATGGGCGCACCAGGGCAAGGATGGCGCCGAGCAGGGTTTCCCGGTGAAGCTTACGCTGTTTTGCGACGATGTCCCCGGGATGCTCAAGCAGATCACGACCGTCATCAGCGATGAAAAAATCAATATCCGCAACATCGAGGCCCACAGCGAGAACAGCCAGGCGAACATCGACGTGGTGATGGACGTGGAGCACCTCAAGCGCCTGGAGCATCTGGTCCACGGCCTGAAGAAAATTCACGGCGTGCGCGACGTGCAGAGAGTGCAGAAGATTTGACGGAATAGCAGTCAGCCTTCAGCAGTCAGCCTTCAGCAGTCAGCCGTCAGCACGAACCGGACCGGGTCCGTATTTCTGGCTGACCGCCAATTGCTGTATGCTGAGGGCTTACTTATGAAACAGACTGTTGCTACCTCGAACGCGCCCCGCGCCATCGGGCCCTATTCCCAGGCCATCAAGGCCAACGGCTTTGTTTTTTCCTCCGGCCAGATTCCTCTTGACCCATCCACCGGAGAAATTGTCGCAGGGGATGTCGCGGCGCAAACCGAGCGCGTTATAAACAACCTTTCCGCAGTACTTGTTGCCGCCGGCACCACCCTAGACAGGGTTGTCAAGACCACCGTCTTTCTGAAGAACATGGCCGACTTCGCGGCGATGAACGAGGTTTACGCCCGCTTTTTCACCACCGACGCGCCCGCCCGCTCGACCGTCGAGGTGGCACGCCTGCCCAAGGATGTGCTGGTGGAAATTGACGTAATTGCGTTGGGATAGAATAAGGTCATGGCGACGACCACCCAACTGATGACGGTGGAAGAGGCTCGCAAGCTCCCTCAAGACAAGGGCTCCGTGTATCATGAACTGCGGCATGGAGAACTCGTTGCAGTGACCCGTCCCAAGTTCAAGCACTACCTTCTGCAGGATCGGTTGCGTGAGCAACTACGGGCTTTGGCTCCCCCGGGCGGTTTCGTAGGATATGAATTTGCATTTCGCCCCCTAACGGAATACGAACTGCGCGTCGCCGATGTCGCTTATGTAAATCCGGAGCGTGCCGCCCACATGGATCCGGAAGACAACCTGCGTGGCGCGCCCGACATGGTGATCGAAATCCTGTCACCGTCGAAAACGGTGGCAGAGATGTACGACAAAGAAAAACTCTGTTTGGAAAACGGGTCCAGCGAGTTTTGGGTGGCGGATCTGGATCGCCACCAGGTGAAGGTTTCAACTCCCGACGGCCGCACTGTAACTTATACCTCTGGCCAGGCGATTCCGCTGCCGTTGTTCGGCGGCAGGCAATTATCAGTTGACGTCGTCTTCGGCTGAAGGTTGCGATGAGTCGGATACATGAATTGGGCTGAATCACATTCCGGTACTTGCTCCATGGCACATGCCAAGGTTGCCGTACCCGCGCCGGGCTCTCCGATCAGGCGCAGGATTCAGCGGCGGTTCCGCGTCTGACAGCCGCAGCCACGCCGCCTCCAATTGCCGCTCGTAGTCCCGGTAATCGAGCCACATTTTGTCGAAGTCGTCTGGCTCCGCCAGCGTGCGCTAGCGGGTGCGCGCTTCGCCCGCTGGCTATCTTGCCGCTTGTCTGGCTGCGTCGATGCGCTGGATAAGATCCGTGATCGCAGGGTCTGGTGCGAAGCGCAGAAATTTCTGCTGCGCGTAAAACGAGATCTCGTTGCCGAAGCGGCTTGGGATGCGCAGGGTGAGTGTGACTCGGGCGGACTCCGTCTGGAACTGGTAGCCCACGTTGATGATGTTGGCCAACGGAATCTGTTCCTGCTCGCGGCCGATGCGGACGATGAGAGAGTCGCCGGCGTCGAGAACTTCGTCGGCCAGCCCCCACATGGTTTTCTTCATGATGAAATATCCGATGGCCGCCATGAAAAACGGGAAGACGATGGCGGCTAAAGAATGGTTCCCATGGGCGTCCTTGCCGAACAGGCCGATCAGGAAGATGATTGCGAGGATTCCGAACCAGATTACCGGAAATACCACCTTGCCGACGGCAACACTGCCTGAACTGATCCGCTGCATGGTCAGAAGTTCTCCTGGAGCGACCGCACAATTCGCTGACAGTGTATCGCAAAGCCGGCGAGTAGCCCACGTTGACTGCGCGGTGGTTTTCCGTGCGGTAGACGGGGGAAGATGAGTGGGGCCGGCGTCCTGCTGATCCCTCATTGGGTTGCCCTACCCTTCTCGGCCGCATCAAGACCCGCTCATCCCCGGATTGCGCCGCTGGCCACGCGCCTACGGCGTTGAAAAATGAGCCCCAAGAAAAATAAGCGCTAAGACTTGACAGAAATATTTACTCGTATTAATATCGATGTTAATGAACGGTACATATTGACATATGTAGCGTTCCGAAAGGGCCATTACGCTCCGTCCAGATTGAGCGCGGCCCCGAAAACTCAATAGGCGCGTGGGCCGCCGCAACACCCGCACGAAATCCAATGGACACTCTTGTGCAACAAGAAATCGCCGGTTACTGGCGGCAAACGCCGCTCACCGCTTTGCCTGACTTCGCGATCCAGCGCGGCGAAGCCCGCCGCCTGCAGGCGGAGAGCAAGGGAGTCTTGCTCGACCATGGCAAGGCCTTCCGCATGTGGGCGGCCGGCGCCGAGGACGACAACGCGCACTACCGGCTGCGGGGCGCCTCGTGCTGCATGGGAAAACGCATCATCGAGGCCAACGCCGGCGGCGACCGCAGGGCGATGACGATCACCGACGGCTGGAAACGAAGAAGACAGGGTGACTTGGGGACACGGAGACGCAGCGACACGGTGGCTGAGAGATGAGACGTCGCTTGTCCTTTACGTCCACGATGTCCACCCGCACCCACGAAACAGGAGAGGAACGATGAGCACACAAACAATCGAAGAACAGGCAACGCAAAACGAGGAACGTATAACGGGCAATGCGCAGAACCCTCGCGCCGATTTGGCTCCGCTGAGCCATTGGGAGCCCAAGCCAGTGGAGTGGCTCTGGAAACCGTACCTGCCCGGCGGCATGCTCACCATGTTGAGCGGGGCGGCCGGCGCGGGCAAGACCTATATCGCGCTGGCGATCGCTGCCGGCGTCACTGCGGGCCGCACCTGCCCGGCAGGCCACGTCCTGCTTCTCACTTCCGGCGACAACCCCGCGCACATCCTGCGTCCGCGCTTCGATGCCTTTACGGGTGACGTATCGCGCTTTCACGTGGTGCGCGGATTCCTGTACGGCGACAAGTGGAGCCCCGGGCTTACCGACGATCTGCAGCCGCTGGAAGAAAGCCTCCGCGAAATCCGGCCGCGGCTGGTCATAGTGGACCCGCTCCAGTCGTATTTGGGGCCGCAGGCGGAGAGCGGCAAGGGCAACCGCGCGCGCACCTGCCGGCTGCTCGACGGCCTCTCGCGCCTCGCCGAAAAATACGACTGCGGCATGCTGCTGGTGCGACGCCTGAGCGCACGGCATCCCCACCGCGCGGCGGAACTCGCTCCCGTACGCAGCGAGCTGCTGGCTGGCTGCGACCCCGACGCTTCTGGAGAGCGCGCCCTGCTGCATGTGCGTTCCGGCTGCGGATTGCCGGGCCCGAGCCTGGCCTACACTATCGATGCCGAAGGCGCTTTTCTCTGGAGCGGCGGCAGCGCGCTGACGCCGAACACTATCCTCCTTCCTGAGCCCGGCCCGGTAGAGGGCCTCGCCATTACTGCTGCCATGGAGTTCCTGCAGGACGAACTGGCGGCGGGAAGACTTGAATATGCGCTGGTCCGCAAGCGCGCGAAGCGCCAGAGCATAAGCGAGCGCACGCTCAAGCGGGCGAAGGCGCGTCTGCGCGTGCTTTCGCGCAAGTTCGGCCAAGAGACGTTCTGGTTAATGCCGGAATCCGCAGAACAGGAAAAATAGGGATGGCCCTCTGGCCCTCTTGGAACTCTTCATGATTCCAAAGGGCTTACGCTGAAAAAACCGCCTGGCCCAGTGGGCCAGGCGGCTGAACGGCTTGGCCCTCTTGAATATTCTGAACGACTTAGACCGGAAAACGCGGCTCTTCGCAGATCTCCGCGGTTGAACGGATATCTGCCAAGAGTGCGATTTTCTAGCAACTCAAGGAGAATGCAAATGTCCAGAAATAAAGACAATCAAAGCCTTTTGGCCATGATCGAACTGCCGACTGACGGTCAGGCGCCTCGAGCGGGCCAAGTGCCCGACCTTACCGCGTCCTTCGAGCCGGCGCTGCCCAGGGTCCCGCTCTCGCTGGTTATGCTGCCGGCGGAGATTGGCGCCAGCACATCCGCGCGCGTGGCTTATCTTGCCTCGCTGGGCTGCCGGCAGATTGACATTGCCATGATCCTCAGGATCCCCGCGAAATTACTGGAAGACGAATTTGCCGCGGCTTTCCAGGAGGGCGATGCCAGGTACCGCTATGGCCTGCGCAAACGGCTGAGCGATGCCGCCGACGATGCCGGCCCCGCGACGCTGGCCGGATTGCTGGCCAAGCATGATGCCGAGACCGCCGCGCTCAAGCGAGCCGAACCCGCCGCCATTGCCGTGCCGCGTCCTTTCCGGCAATATAGCGACCACCAGTTTGCGCATCTCCTCCACGGAGATTCCCAACAAGAAGACGAGGACCAATTCGCGTGGGAACTGGAACTGCGCATCCTCGAAAGCAATTTTGCCATGTTCTTTCGCGCCGCCTGGGAAGCGCTCTATCCCGGGCGCGACCTGGTCTGGAGCTGGCACTATGACTTGCTCTGCGAATGGCTCACCATGGTAAAGCGGCGCGAGGCGCGCCGCCTGATCGTCAACGTACCGCCGCGAACCGCCAAGAGTACGCTCGCGACCATATGCTTTCCCATATGGACCTGGCTCAGCGACCCGAAGCACAATTTCCTGTGCGCCTCCTATTCGCGCGAGCTGAGCACCGACCACAGCGTGTTGCGCCGCCAATTGCTGAACAGCGAGTGGTTCCAGAAGCGCTGGGGCGCGGATTTCCACGTCGGCGACGGGCAGGACCTGAAGACCCAGTTTGACAACGACAAAGGCGGGCAGATGATCGCCACTTCCGTGGGCGCCACCGTTACCGGGCGCGGCGGGGACACGCTGATTGTGGACGATCCGCTGTCGGCGCCGCAGGCGCTTTCCGCAGCCGAGCGCAATGGGGCCAATGCCTGGTTCGACAATACCCTGCGCTCGCGCCTCAATGATCCGGCCACCGGCGCCATCGTGGTCATCATGCAGCGCCTGCACGAAATGGACCTGACCGGATACCTGCTGGAATGCGAACCGTATATCTGGACGCATCTCCGCATTCCTCTCGTCGAGGATGGAGACGAACCCGAAGCTGCCAGTACAAAAAGCCCCGAAGACGCGGAAGAGTTTAGCCCCGAACGGAGCGAAGCGGAGTCCGGGGCTGACGCCTCAGCGCTCGTCGAGTCCTGTAAGGAAGGCCGAAGAGGCCGGCGATACGCGTTCCCCGTCTCCCAGGGTGCCCATTTCCGCGAACATGGCGATGTGCTCCAGCCCGACCGCTTCACCCCTGAGGTGGTCGAGAGCCTGAGAGAGCGCAGCCTGCTGTTTGCCGGCCAGTACCAGCAACGCCCGGCGCCGCTGGAGGGCAACTTGATCAAGCGCAGCCAAATCCGCTACTACGGTGGCGTGGATCCTGCGACCGGCGCGCTCGACGAGCCGTTGCCCGAGACCTTCGACCGCGAAATCATCTCCGTGGACTGCGCCTTCAAGGACCACGCCGATTCCGACTACGTTGCCATTGGGCGCATCGGCGTGAAAGGCAGCAAGCGCTACCTGCTGAACGTAATCAACGCCCACCTCGGCATGCGTGGAACCGAAGAGGCCATCCGCGGCGAGCTCGCCGGACGCCGTATTGCCGCCGTGTTGATTGAGGACACGGCCAACGGAACGGCGATCGTGGAGCGGTTGAAGGCAAACGTATCCGGCGTGATTGCCGTGAATCCGGAGGGCGGGAAATTGGCGCGGTTCATGGCCATGCAGCCCGAGTGGGAGGCCGGCGATTGGTATGTATCCCGCACCGCCGGATGGTTGCCGGAGTTTATCCAGCAACTCGTTACTTTTCCCGCCGCGCAGCACGACGATATGTGCGACATGCTGAGTCAGGCATCCATCTGGTTGCAGAAGCCGGTGACAGGGCCGGAGGCCTGGCTGCAATACTGGCGAGAAGAAAATGAAAGACAGCTCAAACGGCGAGGTACGCCTACGCCGTTTTGGGACGGAGAACGATTCTGGTAAGCGCTTTCCGCTTGCAGCCTGGATGTCTACGCTTTTACGACTTTACCGCTGCGCAGACAGCCCGTGCAGACGCGCATACGCCTGGCGCCGACGCCGACCTTGGCGCGGACGGGGCGGAGATTGACGTTCCAGCGACGCTTGCTGACATTGTGGGCGTGGCTGATGTTGTTGCCGGAGCGCGGTTTCTTGCCGCAGATTTCACAAACTTGTGCCATGTTGAAAATTCCTGTCTGACGCTTGATTAAGTATTGATTCTACTGGATACGGAGAGGCTGGGCAACCCGCGAGCGCGATTTGCCCAGCCTTCGGGAGTTCGACTTTACCCATGCCGCCAGAGCGGCCTCGTCAACCTCGCCGCTTGCAACCCCTGACATGTTTTGGATCGCATCCACCTGACCGGCGCAAAGCTCATAGCCGTTAACTGCCAGGAACAAGCCGACTGACAGGAATGCCGCTCTCTTAGTTCCGTCTACGAAAGGGTGATTCCTGGCTATTCCGTAGGCATAAGCAGCGGTTAACTCTGCGATCGTGCTCCTGGGATCATAGGCCCGCAGGTTTTGCGGTCGCGCCAAAGCTGAGTCGAGCAGTCCTGGGTCGCGCATGCCCCTCGTGCCGCCGAATTCGGCAAGACTCTCCTCGTGCAGGAGGAGCAGGGCCTTCCTGCTGATCCAGCGCGGCGTTCTCATTTCGCGAGCGCCCTGAAAGTATCGCGGTAGTCCTTCATGAACTTGCGCCCGGCTTTCAGCTCTTCTTCGATCTGCGGATCAAATGGTGTCAGCAGGTAGCCCTCTTCCGTTTCGATAGCGTAAAGGGCATCGCCCCTCTCCACCTTGAGGCGATGGAGCATTTCTTTGGGAATAATGGTTCCCGTCGAAGTTCCTATGGCGGTGAGTTTCAAAGTCTGCATCTGAACCTCCCTCGAGTCGAATGTTTATTATAATGCCACATCCGAGCGTGATTCCACGGCCTTGCCATGATTCTGAACGACCAGGTCCGTGGCGACAGTGCTTTATACTGAGCTTATGCCGCCAACGGAACACACGCAGCACACGGCACTACAAGCCGCGCCGGGGCCTGATGTTTCTCCCAAACTGGTCAGAGTTGACCTTTCAGGCGGGTCCGGTATGACGATTGACTGGGGCGATGGACACAAGAGCCATTACACCTTCCCGTGGCTGCGCGAGGCCTGTCCCTGCGCGCTTTGTGACGATGTGCGGACCAAAGAGGGACGAATTCCGGGCGAACCGGCCAAAGCCGATCCCGTGGCATTGCCCATGTTCAGGCCGGCGGTGAAGGCGACGGAAGCGGGCGCAGTTGGCAAGTATGCGATTCGCTTTGCCTGGAGCGACGGCCACCAGCACGGTATTTACTCCTGGGAATTTCTGCGCGAGTGGTGTCCGTGCGCTGAATGCCGGGCAAGAATTGGGAATTAGGATTTCGGATTCTCGAAATTCCTGCTGGTAGGCATTTTGCGCTTCCTGGAAGTTCAATCTCTCGATACGGCGACTTGCCGAACGCCACAGCGTCAACCGGTCTGAATGGCGCGAAGTTGTAAATCCGCAATCCCAAATCCGCAATCCCAAATTTCTGTTAGGTTTGGAAATTGATGTCTTTCACCGACGAACTCAATCCCCAGCAGCGCGAGGCGGTCGAGGCCACCGATGGTCCTTTGCTCATTCTCGCCGGTGCCGGCAGTGGAAAGACACGGGTAATCACCTATCGCATCGCCCACTTGATCGAGCATGCCGGGGTTGAACCGGACTCCATCCTGGCGATGACCTTCACCAATAAGGCCGCGCAGGAAATGACTGACCGGGTCGATCGTATGGTGGGAGGCCGGCGGTTTGCCCGGCCGCTGATATCCACCTTTCACTCATTTTCCGTGCGCGCGCTGCGCCGCGACATTGACAAGCTCCAGATTAACGGCCATGGCCTGACCAGGCAATTTGTGATCTACGACGAGTCCGACCAGCAGGGGGTGGTCAAGGCTGCGATGAGGCGCCTCGGCCTTGACGACAAGCAATTGAAGCCGAGCGCGGTCCTGGGCCGCATCTCCTGGGCCAAGAACCACATGATTGATCCCGAGGAATTTTACCTGCAATCGCGGGATCCGAAAGCGGAGAAGATCGCCCATATCTATCAGGAGTACAAGCGCGAACTGGCACGGTCCAATGCCGTGGATTTCGACGACCTGCTGCTGGAAGCGGTTCGCTTGTTACAAGTTGTGCCGGCGGTGCGCGAGCATTATCACGAGAAGTTTCATTACATCCTGGTGGATGAGTATCAGGATACCAATCGCCCGCAGTATGAAATGCTTCGACTGCTGGCGGGCGAACGGCACAACGTCTGCGCTGTGGGCGACGAAGACCAGTCGATTTACTCGTGGCGCGGCGCGGATATTCGCAACATCCTGGAATTCGAAAGAGACTTTGCCGGGGCCAAGATCATCCGCCTGGAACAGAATTACCGTTCCACCCAGACCATTTTGCAGGCCGCATCAACTGTGGTCGCGAACAATGTGCAACGGAAAGGTAAAAACCTTTGGACGGCACGCCAGGGCGGCGGCAACATTGGCTGTTACGTTGCCCCGGATGGCGAGAACGAGGCCCTGTTCGTGGCCGACTTCATTAACAAGTACATCATCAAGGCTGCCAACAACGGCGATGGCCGCGATGCCCGTGCCGCCGTGCTTTATCGCACCAACTCCCAGTCACGCCTGTTCGAGGAGGCCATGCGCCGCTATGGCATGAAATACAGCGTGGTGGGCGGGTTCTCCTTTTACGAACGGTCTGAGATCAAGGACCTGATCTCATACTTGAAATTGATCCATAACCCCGATGACTCGATTGCGCTGCAGCGCGCCATTAACACACCCGCGCGAGGAATAGGGAAGGGCACGCTCGAAATAATCGAGCGGGTGGCGCTGGAGACCGGCACGTCAATCTGGAAAGCCCTGGAAGAAGTAACACAGCGTAAGCTGGTACCGGCGCGTGCCGCCACGGCATTACGCGGCTTTCGCGAACTCATTGAGGACGCTCGCTCCATGCTCGCAGGCCGTTTTGCGCAACACGTAACTGCGACCGCCGTGCTCCTGAATCAACAACCTGCGCCAATGGACTTGCCGGAAGAGCAGCTTGGATTAGGAATGAAGCCGGAACTCGACGAAATACCGGCGGACGTCTCCTTCGACTTCTCCGCGACCAGCGAGGAAAAGGGCATTGAGGAGGCAGGCTCCGCATCTGAAAACGATCAGCCCGAAACGGCACGGGCATCGACGGCGGAAATTCTCAAGTTCCTGATTGACCGCACCGGATACATGGAAAAGCTCAAGGAAGAGGATACACCTGAATCCCTGGCCCGCATCGAAAACCTGCATGAACTGGTTAATGCCGCCATGGATTCGCGCGATCGGGGCGAGAGCTTGAGCGAGTTTCTCGATCATGCGGCGCTGGTCAGCGACCAGGACCAGTACGACGCCACGGCTCCAGTCACGCTTATGACGCTGCACGCGGCCAAAGGCCTGGAGTTTCCGCTGGTCTTCCTGGTGGGGTTGGAAGAAAACCTGTTCCCCCATTCCCGCACCCTGACCGATCCGAATGAACTCGAAGAGGAGAGGCGCCTGTGCTACGTCGGGATGACCCGCGCCATGGACACGCTGGTGCTTACGCGTGCGCGTTATCGGCGTCGTTGGGGCACAGACATGCCCGAGGCCAGCGTGGCTTCGCGGTTCCTTGAGGAAGTGCCGCCGCAATTGTTGGAGGACCTGGGTTCTCCCCGGCCGTCGCGCCGTGAATTCGAATCGTCCGGCAGCGCGTTTCAATATGAAGACGAAGACCAGCGGCCCGGGGAAGAGCGGGCGCCACGGTCCGCGCCGCGCACCAGCGGGAAATCGGTTCCCGCATACAATTCGATTGAAAACATCGCTGAATTCTTTGCTTCCAGGGGCAAGAAATTCAACTTGCACAATAAAATATCGGCGGAAGCGCCCGCCGGAGGGCGCGGATTCCGGCCCGGCCAGCGGGTTCGCCACCCCAAATATGGCGAAGGTTTGGTATATCGTCGTGAAGGCGATGGGGAAGAGGCCAAGATTACAGTACAATTTCAAGGATTCGGCTTGAAAAAACTAGTGGAGAAGTTCGCGCAACTGGAGAGGGCTTAATGGATACCAAGGCAATCAAAGACAAGGCGGAACGCAAAACGAAAAAGCGTGCGGCCCGCAAGAAGGCTGAAGCGGCGAAACCGCTGGCTAAACGTACATATGTACGCGGCGGCGCCAAGCGCAAGATGAAGAAGATGGTGCGCGGCACGTCGAAACGGTAGGAACGATCACCGCGGAGGCGCAGAGAACGCAGAGGTTCTGAGGCGGGCGCAAGTGGCGCACGCCTCAGAGTGACAAGCGCGTTGGTTTGATTTGTTTTACTCTGTGACCTCCGCGCCTCTGCGGTGAAAAGGGTTTTACTACGGAGC
>JBEKOS010000021.1:0-18293 GCA_049521535.1 Terriglobales bacterium
GCCGGGGCAATAGAGCGTGTGTGAGAACTCCAAATTCAATCGAACGGACGAACATTGTCATTCTGAGCCCCGCCAAATCCGTGCGGACGGGTTTTCCGCGCGAGATTTGGCGTGGGCGAAGAATCTCTGCATTTGCACTGAGTTGCATAGATTCTTCGGCCACGCCGTTGCTCGCGCAACAAGCATGCGCGGCAACGGCGGGCCTCAGAATGACAATGACAGTGGTTCAGCAACTCAATAACCGAGTTCTCACACACGCTCTAAAGCCCAATATACTTGTGCGGCGTGTTCAGCGTGCCAAGACCCGGCGCTCCCACTGTTACCAGATTTTCACCCTGACTTGCTTGCCAGATTAGGCCAAAATATTGTACCTTCCTGAAGAGTTTGTTAATCCAAGCCCAAAAGCGCGGTCCCTGTCGCCACGACTCAAGCGGACCGCGACACTTAAGGAGAGACATAAAATGACCAAGTCAGTAAAGACGATGATGATTACGGCTGCGGTTTCCGGCCTGTTGGGCGGAGCAGCGGTCCGTGCCCAGGCCAGCACTTCTCCCCAAACCAGCGGAAAAGCCTCCGTGAAAGCCCAACTGTTGAAGGCGAGCCTGAATGCCGACGACAAAGACAAGCACGCGTGCAAGGGAAAAAACGACTGTAAGGGGAAGGGGGGTTGCAAAACGGGCGATAACGGTTGCAAGGGAAAAAATAGCTGTAAAGGGAAGGGTGGGTGCGCCACCGACGGTTCGAAGGACCACGCAAAGCCCATGTAACCCTGGTACGAGAACCTTCCAATGGTTCCGCGCATGAATGCGTGCCGGACCGCAGAGAGGGCCGGATCAGACTCCGGCCCTCCACTTTCTGCGCTGCTGCGAATCGAGGAGAGCTGTGCCCGCCAATCGCTTCAACAATTTCACCGAGTATGGCGTGGGAATCGGACTTCGTATCCCGCACTATAACCACATCCTGGCCAGGAAGCCGGTGGTGGATTGGTTTGAGATCATTTCCGAGAATTACATGATCGACGGCGGCCGGCCACTCGCAGTCCTGGATCAGATACTCGAGCAGTACCGGGTGGTTCAGCATGGCGTGTCCATGTATTTCGGCTCCGCTGGCCCATTGAACCGCGAGCACCTGAAGCGCCTCAAATCGCTGGTGCGCCGCACCAAGACTCCCTGGCTGACGGACCATTTGTGCTGGGGAAGCGTTGATGGCCGCTACACGCATGATCTTTTGCCAATGCCATATACCTGGGAAGCTGTCAAAGTCACGGCGCAAAAGGTGCGTCAGGTACAGGACTATCTCGAGATCCCCGTCAATGTGGAGAATGTGAGCAGCTACGCGGAGTTCCACGTCTCGGAAATGACCGAATGGGAGTTCCTGACGGAAGTTGTGGAACGGGCCGACTGCGGCATTCTGCTCGACGTAAATAACATCTACGTCTCCTCCATGAATCACAGTTTTGATCCCCTCACTTATCTGCAGTACGTGCCCGCCGAGCGGGTGGCCCAGATTCATATCGCTGGACACTCTCGCTACCGCAAGTACATCCTGGATACGCACGACCACCCGGTCATCGATCCGGTTTGGTCCCTGTACGCCGCGGCGATACGGCGCTGCGGTCCGACTGCAACCCTGTTGGAGTGGGATGACAACATTCCCGCTTTTGACGAGGTGCATGCGGAAGCGCTCAAGGCAAACGAGTTTCTAGCCGGGTATGCGGCTTGTCCGCTTCCTGCGAACCTGGCTGCAAGTTCCGTGACGGAGGCGACGGCGTGAGCTCGCTGGCCCAGTTACAGCGCCGGATGGCTGATGCTGTCATGCAGCCGCTTTCCCGCAACGAGAGGATGCGGCGGACCGTAAACGGCATGTCGGTGGAGCGCGAGGCGAAGGAATTCATCAAGCCCAACGACCGCCTCACCAGTTTTGAGCGCCTGGAAATTTACAACCGGCAGTATTGGTTCCGCGTGCTCGACTCCTTTGCGGAAGATTTTCCGGGCTTGCGCATGGTCCTGGGTGAAGCCGCGTTCTGGCAGGTGGCACGTTTGTATATTTCTGAACATCCTTCGCGTTCGTTCACCTTGCGCAATCTCGGTTGCCAGCTCGTCACCTGGATGGCGCGAAAGTCGCAATCCGGGATTTATCCGGCGGATGTCCGCGACCTGGCGCTTGACATGGCGCGGCTGGAGTGGGCCCACATCGAAGCCTTTGATGCCGCCGAGCGTCCGGTTCTAGGCTCAGACACCGGCTTCGACAGCGCTACTACCTTTCGATTGCAGCCCTATTTGCACCTGCTTCCGCTTCGGTATCCGGTTGACGACCTGTTGTTGACCGTTCGGCAAACTAAGAACGGGCGGCTTTCCGGGGAGCGACGGCGAAAACTGCTGTTGAGTACTGCGCGGCAACGAATTTACCTTGCCGTTCACCGCGCCGAATTGTCGGTTCATTACAAGCGATTGGATCGCGAAGCCTTCCTGCTGCTGCAAGCCCTGCAAAGCGGCGCCACTTTATCGGAAGCGCTTGAAGCCGCCTTTTCCGGCGGTGCCGTATCCGAAGATGCTGCCGCGCAGTTACAGAGCTGGTTTGCGAACTGGATGGAACTGGGCTGGTTCGCGCGATGAAAACCTGTGGTGTGGCCTTCACATGAGCACAAATCCAGCGCTCGGCCCTATTGTTGGCATATACCGCCTGTTTGCGCGGATTGCGTCATTGCTGCAATCTCCTTTTCTGCTGGCGGTGCGCGCTTATTGGGGCTGGCAGTTTCTGCAAACTGGTTTGGGCAAGCTACACGACTTGAACCGCGTTACGGGCTTTTTCGCGACGCTTGGAATTCCGTTTCCGCATGCGAATGCCGTTTTCGTTGCCCTATTGGAATTCGCGGGAGGGTCGTTTTTGATTGTGGGTCTGGGCTCGCGCCTCATGGGCTTCCTGCTCGCTGCGGACATGCTGGTTGCCTACTGGACCGCCGACCGCGAGGCATTGCACGCTGTCTTCACGGATCCCGGCAAGTTCTATAACGCCGACCCGTTCACTTTTCTCATCTCGTCTCTTCTCGTATTCATGTTTGGCGCGGGCGTCTTTTCGCTGGACTACCTGATATCCCGCCGCTTTCGCAGTGAACGCTGATCGGTGACCTGCGACCGGCGGCAACCTGCTCTTGAGCAAGAAACTACCAACTGAGGGTTCCGCCTCTGTCTGCACGCCGGAGCGCAGAACCAGGATTCTCAAGCTTTTGCTCCGGAACGGGGTTTGTCGGTTTACAATCCAATCCAGCACCGACTGCGTGCAGTTCTTATGAGTGCGAATCCGGCTAAGATCGGCAAGTACGAGGTGCTCGGAGTCCTGGGCCAGGGCGGGATGGGCACAGTGTACCGGGCATTCGACCGGGCGATTGGCCGCGAAGTTGCCATCAAGATGCTCAATCCGAGCGTCACGGAGTCGCCGGAGATGCTGCAGCGTTTTTATCTGGAGGCGCGTTCCGCCGGCAACCTGCGTCACCCCAACATTGTCATCATCTATGACCTGGGCGATGAGGGCGGTGTTCCATACATGGTTATGGAACTGCTGACCGGCGAGTCCCTCGACAAAATGATCACCGAGCAGCGCGACCTGACGCTTGCGCAGAAGGTAGATATCTGTGCGCAAGTCTGCAACGCGCTTCACTACGCTCATCAGCACGGCATCATACATCGGGACGTCAAAGCGGCGAATGTGATTGTCATGCCCGATGGCTTGGCCAAGCTGGTGGATTTCGGTATTGTGCGCGCGGCGGGAGGATCTCTGACCAGCGCCGGCCAGGTGGTAGGAACGCTTAACTACATGTCCCCTGAGCGGCTCGGAGGTGGCCCGGTGGATGCGCGCGCCGACGTGTTCTCCACTGGCGTGCTCCTTTACCAGGTCCTGACCGGAGCGCTGCCTTTCGACGCCCCCAAGATGCCGCAGATCATGAACAAGATCCTCAACGAGGCTCCTGCTCCCCTGTCTGCTCATTTGCGGGACTATCCGCTTGAACTGGATGGTATTCTTGCGCGAGCGTTGGCGAAACGGCCCGAGGAACGCTATACGACCGCCGAGGAAATGGCCTTCGATCTCGCGAACGTGCGCGATCGCTTGAAACGCTCTCTTGCTGATGACTATGTGGCGCGCGCACGCGCTTCCATTGCGCACTCAGACTTCACGAGGGCGCGTGAACTCCTGTCCAGCGCATTGAAGATCGACACGCAGCACTTTGAGGCCAAGCAACTGCTCGCTGACACCCAGCGCCGGCTGGAGAGTCAACCGCTGGACGTGCCCCGTCGGCCTGTGGTGCCGGCTCAACCTACGGGTGAGCTGGCCCATGAGCAAAAAGTGGAGTTAGTGCTCAATCGCGCGCGCGAGTTGTGCGCGCAGGATGAATACAGCCGCGCCATCCCGCTGCTGGAACGCGCGCAACGGGAGTTTCCCGACGGGCGAATCGAACAGGCTTTGCAGCAAACCAGGCGGGAGGCGGACAGTTATGCTCGTCCGATGACGCCTCCGGCAGAGTCGCCAATCGCAAGCAACCCGTCGCCGTCTCCCGCTGAGGACTGGATGGCTCCGCCCACCGGCACTCCGGCCACCCGGACTGCGAAAACTCCGATGCCTCCGCCGGTAACTCCGGGATCAGGCCAGCTTCAATTCACATCTCAGGTGCCTGCGACTTCTGAAGAAACAAACGCACCCCCTCAAGCGGTTGTTGCGGCCTCAGCTCAGCCTAAGTCCGGCAAGGGATTGCTCGTGGCGAGTTTGATAATCGTGCTGGTGCTGATAGGCGCAGCCGGGGCGGCCTGGTTGTCTATTCATCGCTCGTCCCAATCCGCCTCGGCTCGCCAGGGCCCGCCAGCGCCTGCCAATGCCGCTCCGGTTGCTGCGGACACATATCTCGAAATCACCGCGCAGCCCTGGGCATTGATCAAGAGCATCACTTCAGCCGATGGGAAAGTGGTGGTTGAGAACACCGCTACGCCTTTGCGCATATCGGTACCTCCTGGCGAATACAACGTGACAATTGTGGGACCTCGTGGAGAGGAATTCAGCCAGCAGGTCTCTGCAGCCGCTGGCGGCCGGACGCCGCTCAACCATGTTTTCGAGGTGGTCGATGCCCGAAAAATTGTTACCAGCTACTAGCAGCACCGCTACGAGCGTCGCAGCCTTGGCCCCGGAGGGGCGACAAAGGTCCGGTCAGGGTGGAGCGACGCGAAGCCACAGATTACGCAGCCCTCTTGGATACAAGTCCCATCGGAATGGAAGACAGTTTGGTGCAATTTGGAGCCTTATCCTGGTCTTTGCGAACTTCTCTCAAATGCCTTTCCTGCACGGCAGCAAGAAAAAGGATCTGGAGAAGCAGGCGCAACAGGCTGAACAGCGCAACGACAGCGAAGCGGCGGAAACAGCCTACTGCCAGCTTGCCGACGAGGAGAAAAAGAACCAGCAGGCGCATGATCGTTGCGCGGAGTACAAGCAAAAAAACATCAGGCTGCATAAGGAAGACGCCGATCGCATCGCGGCGGCCAAAGCGGCGCTCGAACAGGGCTCATTCGATGACGCCACCCGCGAATTGAAAGCCGTCGTGACCAAACAGTATCACGATCAAGCCGCAAGTCTCCTGGCGTCGATACCACAGTTGCAGCGTGAGGCTGAGCAGCACGCCAATGCTGTGCGCGAAGAGCGTGAGAAACGAGAGGCGCAGGCCAGGCAGGATGCAGCCGCCAACGCCGCCCGCAACGACGACATGTTCCGGCGCGGCGTCGCCGCCTATGCGAAGAATGATTTTGCGGGAGCCAGGAGCCTGTTTCAGAGTGTGACCGGCGCGCATGCTTCCCAAGCCAGGGATTTCATTCAGAAGATTGACGATTACAGCCGCTTTCTTGGGGAAGGGCTCACTCAGCAGAAGTCAGGCAAAAACAAGCAGGCGATCGCCGCCTACAATCAGGCACTGGCAATCAAGCCGGACGGTCCGGGAGACATTGGCACTAAGCTGGCTCAACTCCAGCGGTTGGGCAAATCTGCAGACGCAACGAATCTAACGAAGGATGACGAAGCACTGATTGCTGCCATTGAGGACTTCTACAACAGCCACTTCAAATCCGCCGCGGAAAAGCTGGCGCAGTACAACGGCAGTGGTTCGCGCAAGGCGTTGGCGCTCTTTTACCAGGGCGCTGCCGAACTCTCGACTTATTACCTCATGGCCGACAACGAGGCGGACAAGAGCCTTTACAACTCAGCGCTAGAGCACTTCCATGCGGCCCGTCAGCAGGCTCAAGGATTTAAGCCACCAGAGGCCTACATCTCGCCCCGGATTATGAAGGCGTACAACGAAGCTGCGCCGTAGCACAGCGCTAGTTTGCCTCCGGCTGGGCCACGACCCCATTGAATGACGTGGCGGCCAGGAACCGCCCGTTCACCACCACTACGTGCCGCAGGGGGTATCCGGAATCCGGTCCGCTCTGCCAGGTCGATCCCGCGTCTCCGCTGGTATAAATAACGCCGCTCGTGTTGCTCGTCGCCAACAGGCGATTTCCTGATTCGTCATAGTTGATGGAACTGATGTGGGTACGGGGAAGACCGGTTTGCATATACTCCCACTTCGCTCCCATGTCGGCACTCCGGAACGCCCCTTCGGGGGAGGCAACCAAGATCTGCCAGGCCGCTTCACCGGGTCTGGCGCCAGCGATAGGCGCCAGCGTAACGTCATTGATGCGGCTCACCTGCTTCCTCATATTCAGGTCTTGCCATTTGGAGCCGCCATCGGTGGACACCAGCAAGCTGGTGCGCATCGCCAGGACCACAAAATCATCCCTTACCTCGATGGCGACGAAATCCGCATTGCCCATGACCGGGCCGCCGCTCCAGCTTTTCCCCTGATTGGTGCTGGTGTACAGTCCGGTAGAGGTTGCCGCCATCCAGCTTTTTGGCGTAATGACAATTTCATTTACACGAGCCGTCAATACGGAATGAGTCGGAGTCTTGGTGGTCTTCGTCGTCTTCTTTCCGCCCTTCAACGTAACGGTCTTGGTGGTTACCTTTTCCGCGACAACGTCATTTGCCGGGGTCCACGAGTGGCCGCCGCGAGCGAGCATAAATATACCGTGGTTGGTTCCCGCCACCAGTTCGCCGCCGGGCGCTTGTTTCAAGGTGAAAACATCGCTGCCCTTCAGACCAGTGCTGTTCTGCGTCCAGTGTTGCCCCAGGTCGCGGCTTACGAAGACTCCGCCCAATTCCTGGTCATTTACCACAGCCGCATAGATCGTATTGGGATCGGTTTTGTCGGCAACAATGGCCGACACGTAGCGATGCGTGTAACCCTTGTTGGAAAGGGTGAAGCTATGCGCGCCGTCATCACTGGCTGCCACGCCGCCGCGGTCGGTGGCCAGCAGCACCCGCTGCGAGTTGCGCGGGTCGATTAGCACATCGTTGACCACGACCTCGGAGGTGCCCATCAGTTTGAAGGTCTTGCCGGCGTCGGTGGTCTTCCAGAGCCCTTCGGTGGTTCCGGCGTAAACTGTCGATGGATTGTTGGGGTCCTGCTTCAGCACCCGGGTTCGCCGGGCGGTAAATGGCATCCCGTTGACCTTCTGGAACAAAGCCGCGCCGTTCTCGCTGTGATAAATGCCCGAGCACGCGCTGGCGTACACCACTGACGGATTGTTGGGATCGACAATGATGGAAAATACATCCGAGTCCTGGATCATGCCCTGCGTAATGCGCTGCCAGGAGGCACCGCCATCCACGGTCTTCCACGGCAGGTGCAGCGTGCCGGCATAGATCACATCGGGATTCTTCGGGTCCACCGCAATCGACTGGAGGTCCCTGATCTCCGTATTGCCTGCGGAAATCTTGGTCCAGGAGTTGCCGCCGTCCTTGGTGCGGTAAATGCCATCGGCAGCGCCTGCCACCAGCACCTTGGGATTGGCGATGCAGAGGCTGAGCGCGCGAAGGGACTTGTTGTGTAAGTCAGGGATGGCAAACCAATTCTTGCCGCCGTCCTGCGAGCGAAACAGGTCGCCCACATGAGGGTTCTCGACGCTCCAGGCTGCTACATAGATCGTGTCGGGGTTCTGCGGGTCGAACACCAAATGATCGAGCACATAGTCCTCGCCGCTGCCAAAGTGCACCCAATGCGTCCAGGCGCGGCCGCCATCATTCGAGACGAACAGTGATCCGGTGCTGGTGCCGAGAAAGATGCGGTCGGGATTGCGTGGATCCGGAGTCAAACTGCGGACGTCGCCGCCCTCCGGGCCCAGTGCCTTCCATTCTGCCGCCCAGGCGGAAGAAAGCAGCAACAGGGAAAAAGCAGCGAGCACCAAAGCAATGTTACGCAGGACTTTTGCTAATGCAATCATTTGACGATTCGTCTCCCCCAAAGAGAAATTTCATGGCAGAGTTACAGGTTAACACGCCGGAGAAGAAGTGACGATATAGAAGTCAGCATGGTAGGAGACGGGACGAGCCATTAGGCATCGCACATTCGTAATCGACCGCCGATGCAACCAGCCGGCCAAGTGTCAATTGAATGGGCGAATTTTCCGCAGCCTCGTGGAAGCTCTAGCGTTCATAGAATGACGCATTTTGAAGATCAGAGGCAGTTCCTGCGGAAGTCTTTCCCCTGCCGCTAACTGGTAACCTGCCTCATGAATTTCCTGGTTCACGGCTTGCAAAAACCAGTTATAGTTGGAATCGCTACTGGCTTTTCTCCAGCGATCTCCAACTGCGGCGTCATGGCACGACAGAGCCACCTCGATGAGGATGAAGCAGTATCTCGCCCGCGTACCCTTATGGTGCGGGGGAGCACCGGTATGGTTGAAGATGATTACTCCGCCGGCGACGGTGAACCGGTCGACTCGCCCCTCCTCGACCTCAAGACGGATGAGGACTCCGCCTTCCTGCGGTCGCCGAAGCGCGTGCGCGTCCGCAGCGGTCCGCTTCCGAAGAAAGCGGCAAACCGCCTCAAGTTTGTGTTTACCGCGTTATGCCTGGTGGGAATTGTGCTTCTGGCGATTGCCGGCATCGCGGGATACTGCCGGAACTCCTGGCGGTTCCGCATCGATTCCAGCGACCAAATAAAGATAAGCGGCAATCGTAATGTTGCCCGGGCTAAGGTGCTGGATGTTTTCGGCGCCGATATTTCGCGCAACATCTTCCTGATTCCGCTGGACGAACGCAAGCAACAATTGGAGAGGATCCCGTGGGTCGAGTCCGCATCAGTGATGAGGCTGCTGCCAAACCGGCTAGGAGTCGAATTACAAGAGCGAACTCCAGTGGCCTATGTTCAATTCGGAGCACGAATCGGCAACAATCCAGTCGCGGGTGTTTCGTCAGTAACGTCGGCGAACAAACTGATTGATGCCGCCGGAGTCATCATGGACGCCCCGCCCGGAGCCAACTATTCGTTTCCCGTCATTCTCGGATTCAACGGCGCGGAGCCGCTCTCCCTGCGCGCGGCGCGCATGAAGATCTACCAGTCTCTGGTACATGCGCTCGATAGCGGCGGCGCCAACTATTCCCGCGACATCAACGAGACCGATCTGTCCGATCCGGAGGACGTAAGGATTACGGTAAGCGACCAGCAGGGAGAAGTGCTGCTGCACTTGGGGAAATCTGATTTTCTCGAGCGCTACCGGCTCTATGTGACCCATGTGCAGGAGTGGCGTCAGCTAGCCGCCCGCCTGGACTCCGTGGATCTGCGCTACGATGGGCAAGTGGTCGTGAACCAGTCGCCAGTTGCCAGTCGTTAGTCGCCTGCGGAGGAGTAGTCATCAGTCGAGAACCAGCATTTGTCAGGCGCCAGTCATCCGTCGGCACTGGAGGAAAAGCAGTCAGCCGTCACCAGTCGCCAGTCGGCGGCGAAGCAACCAAACGCCGGACGCTGATCCTGAGTCGCTTGCCAAATCCTTTGCGGGTAGAAGAATGGGAAAGTCGTATCGAGATCTGATCGCATGGCAGAAAGGAATCGAGTTGGTCGCGGCGATCTACCGTGAGACTAAAGCGTTCCCGCCCGACGAGATCTTTGGGCTAACCTCGCAACTTCGTCGTGCCTCCGTCTCGATACCGAGTAACATTGCCGAGGGGCAAGCGCGCAAGTCGGCCGGGGAATTTAAGCACTTCCTGCACCTGGCGCTTAGTTCTCTGGCTGAAGTGGAAACCCAACTCACGATAACAGCGGTGTTGGTTTATTTACCTCAGCGACGGGTGGATGAACTGCTGCTTATCACAAATGAACTGGGCCGAATTCTAAACGGACTTCTGAACGCTGTCAGCGACCACATTACTGATTTGGCGTACCAGTGACTGGCGACTGACGACCGGCAACCGGCGACTGTTTTTCAATGGCTAAACCGATTTCCAATTTAGTTACCGCGATTGACCTGGGCAGCGCCAAGGTATGCGTGATGGTCGCCGAGATCACGCCGGAGGGCCTGCGCTACCGGGGTCGCGGTATTGCCGACTCGCGCGGCACCCGCAAGGGGGTCCTTGTCGACATGGACAAGGCCGTTGCTTGCGTCCAGAAGGCCGTGGAGGAGGCGGAGACAGAAATCGATGCCGACATCGAGCGGGCGGTGGTGGGCATAGCCGGACCGCACACGCGCGGCGTGAATTCACAGGGAGGGATCACGCTTAGCTCACGCGCCCGCGAGATTACGCGGGATGACGTGCGGCAGGCGGTGGAAAAGGCGCGCGGCATCCCCCTGCCTGCCGATCGCCAGCCACTGCATTTGTTGCCGCAGGAATACATCATTGACGAGCAAAGCGGAATCCTCGACCCGCTGGGCATGGTGGGAAAGACTCTTGCCGTGCGCATTCACATTGCCACGGCCTCGCTAAGCGCCACGCAGAATGTGGTAATGGCCCTGAACAAGGCGGGCATTCACGTGGACGATACCGTTTTTGAGCCCTTGGCAGCGGCTGACGCGGTCTTGCGCAGCGACGAACGCGAACTGGGTGTTTGCCTCGTGGATATTGGCGCAGGTTCCACCGATCTTATTGTTTTTCACGAAGGCGCAGTCCAACATACGGGAGTGGTTCCCATTGGTGGAGACCATTTTACCAATGACGTGGCCGTGGGCCTGCGCACGCCGCTCAGCGAGGCGGACAAACTGAAGCGGCAGTACGGTTGTGCAGTGGTAACGGGTATTCCTGAGGGCAATGAGATTGAAGTGCCGTCCGTCGGCGACAAGCCTTCGCGCCTTCTGCCGCAGCGCCTGCTCGGCGAGATCCTGGAGCCGCGAGCGCGCGAACTGTTTGAACTGACGCGTGATCATCTGCGTCATGCCGGAGTCCTCGAGCTTTGCGATGCCGGTTTCGTGCTGACCGGCGGGGGCGCGCGCCTGACCGGATTGTGCGACGTGGTCGACCAGATTACTCGCAAGCAGGCTCGCATTGGTGGCCCCATGCCGTTGTCGCGGCTGCCGACGGAAATGCTTGCGCCGGAATTTTCCACCGCGCTCGGGCTGTTGCTCTACGAATACCGCTCGCGGATCACGCGCGGGCCGCCGGACGCGAGCCTGACCATGAAGCTGAAGAAGATATTTGCGTGGAAGGACTAGAGATCAGCTCTTGGTTTCCGGCTGTTGGCTCTCGGCCAGCGAACGAGCGCTGGGTGATTGCCAACGTCCGATGGCCGACAGCCTGGCTGAGAGCTGACGACTGTACACTGGTTTAGACATGGACATACGCATTCAATTCAACGAAGACGCCCGCAACAATGCGCGGATCAAGGTAATCGGCGTTGGTGGCGGTGGCGGCAATGCCGTTAATCGCATGATCGATGCCAACCTGGAAGGCGTCGACTTCGTGGTTGCCAATACTGACCTGCAGGCGTTGCAGATGGCGCGTGCCGAGGTCAAGATTCAGCTCGGGGTCAAGCTGACCAACGGATTGGGCGCGGGCGCCAACCCCGAGATCGGGCGCAAAGCGGCGCTGGAAGATTCCGACAAGATCATCGAAGCGCTCGAGGGCGCGGACATGGTGTTCGTTACCGCTGGACTGGGCGGAGGCACCGGCACTGGCGCGGCGCCGATTATCGCTTCTCTGGCCGTCGAGATGGGTGCGCTGACGGTTGCCGTGGTAACCAAACCATTTGCGTTTGAAGGAAAGCGCCGCATGTCCCAGGCGGAGCGCGGCCTGCAGGAATTGGTGGAGTCCGTGGACACCACCATCGTGATTCCCAACGAAAAGTTGCTGGCAGTGGCGCAGGACGCCGGCTTCTTTGAATCGTTTCGCGTGGCCGATGACATTTTGCGCCAGGCAGTACAGGGGATTTCCGATATCATCATCATTCCCGGCATCATCAATCGCGATTTTGCGGACGTAAAAGCCATCATGGCCGGCATGGGCTACGCGGTGATGGGTACTGCCACCGCCAAGGGCGATCGCCGCGCCATGGAAGCCGCGCAGCGCGCGATTGCCTCCCCGCTGCTTGAGGCCGGCGCCATTGACGGCGCCCGCGGCATCCTCATCAACGTCACCGGCTCCAGTTCGCTGCGTCTGGCGGAGGTGAACGAGGCGTCCACCATCATACAGAGCGCCGCGCACGAAGACGCCAACATCATCTTCGGCGCCGTGCTTGATGAGAAGATGAAGGACGAGGTTAAGATCACGGTGATTGCCACCGGCTTCAAGCAGGTAGAGCGGCGCGAACGCACCGTGACCGCAGCCGCCACGGCCATCCAGCAGACGCGCACCGTATCTTCCTATGAGGCCTCACGCGAACGCGCACGGGCGCAGAGGGACATGAGTACGCCAGAAGAAGTGCCCGCGGAACCCGCCCGCGCGGCGGTCCCGGTTCAAACAGTGCCTCCGATACCTGCCCCGCCGGCGGCCCCGCCGCCTTTGCGACGGGAAGACAGATTGCCGGACATAGCCGGCAACATGCCCGCGCCGCTGAGCGACGATGACCTCGATGTGCCGGCGTTCATTCGCAAGCGGCAGGAGAATCAGTAGGAAGGAGACAGGAGACAGGAATCAGGAGTCAGAAGACAGGAGTCGGAATTAAGGAGGCCCGGTGGCCCATGTTTCGAGACGCGCTCTTTGAGCCGCCAAACATGGGAGCACATAAATCGCACATCATCAAGGCCGTCACCCGAGAGTCAAGTCCCACGCGTGTACTACGATCTTTTCTTCAGTGATTTCAGTCCAGTATTCTCCACAAACTCTTCTTGCCATGTCACCATATCCTTCTTCGGGTTCCAAAGCCCAATGGTTGCCATCCGGTTTGCCAAGAGTGTTCTTGACTTCTGGCTCCTTGCTCCTGACTTCGTCTCTTCTTCCAATTACGAACGTAACCCCAGGCTCGACCGGCGATGACCCCTATTGCGCAAAGAGTCCGATATTCTGATTTTGGTATTTGCAAGTGTGGTTATGCGCGAGATTTTTGGTTGCGACTTGGGTTTAAGTTGACTAGTATCGGAAGAGGTTTCCACCGCGGCTGGGGGACGGAGGCTCGGCGGGACCGACAATTTGGCTATTTTTGAGATCTGATGAGACTAGCGCCTACTTCGTTTCGTTTGCTTTTCCTGTGCCTTATCGCCAGCTTCCTCAGCTTGAGCGCTTCGGCGGTTTCCATTGCGACCCACCCTGTCTCAAAGACTTCGAAAGAAAAGCACGCTGCCCAGAATGCGCATGCCCAGCACCACACCGCCTCCGCAACGCATGGTCATAAACTGGTTCGGGCGAGCGCTCACAGCACGGTGCATTCGCGCCAGCATCATTATTACGAGCGTTTTTCCGCCAGTTCCTTCGCGGAGGGCCAGACCGAAGGCGATATTATCGCGGGCGAAGATCCGGTGGTCCGCCAGGCGGCAATTGACGCGCTGGGCAACATGAACGGCACGGTTGTGGCGATCGACCCCTCGAATGGGCGCATTCTGGCGATGGTCAATCAGAAGCTGGCACTGTCCGCGGGCGCCGAGCCTTGCTCGACTATCAAGGTGCCGGTGGCGCTGGCCGCGCTCAGTGAAAACATCATCACCAAAGACACCAAGGTGCCGCTCGCCAAGTACTGGAGCATGGACCTCACCGAGGCGCTGGCTCATTCCAATAATGCCTATTTCGAGACCGTCGGGCGACGACTAGGATTTGAAAAGTACAGCTATTACGCACGTCAGTTCGGACTAGGCGAGCTGGCCGGCTGGAACATTGCGAACGAGCACCTGGGGATTTTTCCCAATGAGCCGCTGGACGAAAAGCTCGGCGGTGTCGGCAAGATGTGTTCGTTTGGTGAGAGCATCAGCATGACGCCCTTGCAGCTTGGCGCGCTTATGTCCGCGGTGGCCAACGGCGGCACGCTTTATTACCTGCAACATCCACAAACCCAGGAAGAAGCTGTCAGCTTCGAGCCAAAGGTGAAGCGTCATCTGGACATCGCCGATGTGGTCCCCCAAATGGAAGACGGCATGGCGGGAGCGGTGCAGTACGGCACCGCGCGCGCCCTGCACTACACCTTTAGCGAAGAGCAAGTGATGGGAAAGACCGGCACTTGTTCCAATGCGGGTACCCGCTATGGCTGGTTTGCGTCCTTTGCCAACACGGAACATGGACGCGTGGTCGCCGTAGTATTTCTCGAAGGAGGCCGTCCCACTTACGGCGGAAAGGCGGCTGATGTCGCCGGACATCTCTACCGCGAACTGTACGATCATAGCTTCTTCGGCGCCAAGCCGGTGCTCACGCCCGCCAGCCTCACTACTGGCGGCGAGTAGCACAATCTTCTACAGAAACACAGCGTCACAAAGTCACAAAGGAACAGCCGCCTTAGGTGCTTAGCGATCTGGGACTGCGGGGCTGACTGTCTTTCTGTGCCCTCCGCGTCCTCTGTTGTGAAAAGGTCTTGATAGGGGCAGGGTGAGTGGTTACTTATCTTCCAGCGGTGATTTCGTGACTGGCGGTTTGGGGCGCGTTCCAGTTGCTTTCGTCATGGTTGCTTCCTCGAACAAGAGGGACGGCACAATATAGGAAGCAATCGGCATTTCTGCGGCTCCCGATGCTCCGCCAGACAACACCGCGTTGAACGCGGGAACGAAAATCGCGTCGAACCGCACCGGTTTGTCGCCTGCGGCGACAATGTCCCGGAAGGTGAAAACGGTCATGCCGGAAAGCTCCATTCCGCGCACCAGTTCCTCGTGCCCGTCGGGGAAGAGCTTGTAAACCTCGGTTAGCGAATTCGTGGTGGCGCCACCGGGCCCGTTACTCATCATTGCCAGCCGCATGGCGCCGGGGACGCCCGAGCCTCCCACGCGCCGCACCACCAGTCCGTACTCCAGTCCCCGCGCCTTGGCGCGGCGCAGCAATTCCTGTCGCAGCGCGTCGCGCGTCATGGTTCCGGATTTTTCGGCCGAAACGGTCAGTGTGGTTGGCGCCGGTCCCCAGCCCCGGCGGCTGCCGGTGCTGTGCTCAAGAGGAGGCGGCGGAG
The DNA here is from genome assembly GCA_049521535.1 of Terriglobales bacterium. GTDB lineage: Bacteria > Acidobacteriota > Terriglobia > Terriglobales > Acidobacteriaceae > CAZUCM01. Next base: position 15,416 of record JBEKOS010000021.1, read on the forward strand.
TCCGGGTGGTCAGCAAGGTCTTCAACATGCCCTTCTCAACCAGTTGATTGGGATGAGTGAGCACGCCGTCGTCATCAATTTTCCAGCTTCCGGGCAAAGGGGCGCCCTGAAAAGTTTCGAGGCGCGGATTCTCGGAGACGCTCAGGAATTCCGAGAGGACCCGCCCACCGATTTTTTCGACCAATGAGCCGCCGACTAGCTGGGAAGTCATCTGGTTGTAGAACACCTCGAATTGCGGGTCCTCACCGATGGGTGTGCGCACGGCTACCAGCGCCGGAGCAAAGTATTCGGCAAAGACCTCCCCGGCAGCCTGGTCCTCGAAAAGCAGCGGTCCGTTGTAGCGCTGTACATACGGGGCATCGCGAAGTTTGCTGAGCCGTGCAATCATCTGACGGACCTGTTCCACCAACGGAGACTCTTTGGGCAGGTCGGCCGGAGTGCGGCCATAGAAATCCAGCACGTCGGTCAGCGGCAGGCCGTCCGGCGCCTGCGTGGCGGCGCGGACGATCATGTGCAAAGCCGGCTCTGAACGCGAAAACGTAGTGCCTTCGCTATTCAAATAACGTGTGTAAGTCTCACGGAATTCGAGTTCCACTCCGGAGGAGTAGATTCCCGGCGCCTGTGTAAACGGAGCAGAAGCCGCGCGGGCAAGGTCCTCCAGAGCCGCCATGTCCGTGTGGTAGTGGCTTTGTGATTCGGAGAGATGCGCTGGTTCCTCGTGGCTGAAATCCTGCGCGTCCTCATTCTGCTTGCGCTGCTCGAGCACCGCCTTCTTGGTGGAGTAATTCTCCGCCGCCTTCTTGTATTCGGCATCGGTGGCCAGCCAGAGACGTCGCCGGATTTCCAGGTAATCGTCGTCGAGGGGAGCTTCAGTGAAGCCGTTCATCCTGGAGCCCCCGCCAAAGTTGCGGGCGGAGAAGAAGTTGCCGTTGTCCAACTGGTAGTCGCCCACGCGCAGCTCAACTCCTAATAGGCGATGGCGGCTGGTGTGGTCCTCAGTCAGGCTGCCCAGCGAAGCCGCTATCCGGGTTTCCACCAGGTCGTCGGTGCGGTAAGCGATAAAGTAAGGCTTTTGCATCGTCTCCATATGCAACTGCCCCATGGAGCGTGCCAATTCGTCGCGCATGGCTTTCATGACAGTGTCTTCCTGCGCGCACACGGCGACCGGCGAATAAGCCAGCGCAGAAAGAAAGAGACACAGAGACAAAAGGAACGACTTGGAGACACGGGGACTTGGGGACGGGCGAATTGGGAGACGGAGGGACTGGGAGACACAGGGATTAGGAGACCCGGTGATGGCTGGACCGCCGTGTTGATGTTTCTCCAGGTCGCCTTGTCTGCCCGTCTCCCTGTCGCCGTGTCTCAAGGTCTTCATGTCTGGTTTCCTCTGCGTCCTCAGCGTCCTCTGCGGTGAACAGGTGCTACTTGCCTGGCGGTGGCAGCAGCGGTAATCGCTCCTGCGACTTTTCCTTACGCTGAGTTTCGATTTGCGAAATCAGCAGGCCGGGTGCTGTGGCCGACACCGGGACCCATCCCGACTCGGCGCCGCACATGCCGTTGAACACCTCGACGTCGTCATCCGCCGCCACGATTTTGCTGAAGGCGATCAGGGGCGTGCCGATCAGGTCCACTCCTCGCACCAGCACTTCGTGACCATCGGGATAGACCTGGTACACCATGGTAGGCAGCACATTGAACGAATTGGGCTGCTCCCTCTGGGTAAAGGTGAACCCGCCTTCGATGTCGTCGAACAGCATTCCATAAGGCTTGTTGGCGGCTTTCACCTGGTCGATCAGCATTTGCTTGAGGGCTGCACGTGAGACCTGCTTTTTCGCAACCACCAGCAGGTTTGCCTGGCGGGCCGTTGCCCGGTATCCCTGCTGCCGCCGCCCGTGTCCATTGGAACGGGGGAAGCCCTCGATGGGCGAACGCGAGGTGAGAAAGTTCCTGAGAACGCCGTCTTCGACCACGGTAACGCGGCGCGCTTTCACGCCCTCGTCGTCATATAAGTAATAACCCACCAGATCTTTGCCTGCCGCCTGGCGCTCGGTGGGGTCGGAATACACCGAAAGAAAATCAGGCAGGACGGGCTGATTCACCTTTTTCTTGAAGGTCTGGGCTTCGTCCTCATTTTTCTGCCGCTGCCCTTCTACTCGATGACCGAAGATCTCGTGAAAGAACACGGCGCTGGCGCGTCCCGAAAGGATAGCGGGCCCGGTATAGGGCTCGGCCAGCGGCGCCTGCCGGAGTGCCAGCAGGTTGGCGATCATCCGGTTGACGTCTTTAAGCATGGCCGCGTCGTCGGGAAGTTCTTCCAGGCGGAACGACATATAGGTCTGGTACAGCGGTAGTTCCATCCCGTCGTCGGCCTTCGCCATGGCGAAGAGAATCACGCGGTAAAAGGGACTGGAAATTCGTATGGAACTGCCATCGCTGTTCACATAGCGCCGCGTTTCGATTTCGGCGATAAACTGCGCGTTTGCGTCAAGGATCTCAGCATGGCCGGCGAATGGCGCGGTGTATTTCCGTAGCTTCTCTTCCCAGGCTTTCCGGTCAACGGAAAAAGGCGCAATCGCTTCCAAATAAGATTCGGCAGGTTCCGGGGAGAAATCACCGGACTTATCCTCCTGCTCCACTTTCACCGTGACATTGGCCTTCACCTGCTGCAGGCGTTCCACGGCCCGCTTGTACTTCTGGTCGGTCACGCTCCAAAAGGCCACGCGCAGGGCCTCCATGTTGTCATCCAGCGGGATCCTGACCGACGGGGAACGCTCGAAGCCCTCGCCGGCCTCGCGCAATGGATGGGTATTGTCGAGCGAGGGCTCGCCTACGCGCATATCCACGTCGAGGAAGCGGGTGTGCTGCTCGTCGCTATCGG
>JBEKOS010000022.1:0-18044 GCA_049521535.1 Terriglobales bacterium
GATTTCTCCTTTGGGTCATGGATGCAGCAGGTCGAGGGGTTAAAAACACATACGGAGCAGTCAGCTTTCGCTCGATTATGTGGAGGGCGAACCGTCATGACTTGGCCGGCTCAAGAGAACCAGCGCCTTCAGCAAAACTTGAAGATACTAGCAGTTTGTTCCCGAACCAGCGTTTTGTCAACCTTAGACTCTGTGTACTCTAGATCACAGAAAGTATGATGTTGATACGGAGTTTAGCCTTAGACGATGGCTCGCTATACCCTCTCTATCGCCGCCGCCAGGCAAGAAATATGGTTATAACATAAGCAATTTACCTTATAGCGGGAGATGTCTACGCACTTGTAGAGGCGCAGCAAGTGCTAAGACCGGCAGCGCTTTGCGGTCGTGCCTGATGAGCGTCGAAGGGTTGCCATTAATTGACTGGCAAGGTCAGGTTGTCGATGAGGCGGGTTCCGCCGAAGCATGCCGCGGTCACGACCAATGCCCCATCCAAAATCTCGCCGATCGGATCCAGTGTCTGTGGGTGTATAACTTCAAAGTAATCCAGCCGCGCCATGGGTTCAGCGGTAATTATCTCGCGCCCGGCGGCGGAGAGATCGGCAGCGCTGCGCTCTCCGGCTTTGGCCAGCGCACGGACGCGCATCAATGCGCGATACAGAACTGTGGCGGCCTGCCGCTGTTGCGGATTCAAATAAACATTGCGTGAACTTAGGGCCAGGCCGTCGGCCTCCCGGACGGTTGGGCAAACGACGATCCGGGTGGGCAGATTCAGATCGTCCACCATGCGCTGAATAATGACCGCTTGTTGAGCGTCTTTCTGACCAAAAAAGGCGATGTCCGGTTCGAGAATGTGGAACAGCTTGCTTACAACTGTAGTCACGCCACGGAAATGCCCCGGTCGAATCCGGCCTTCCAGCTTCTCGGAGAGTCCTGGAACCTCTACAAAAGTTGGCTGTCGATAGTCCAGCGGAGCATCGATCTCCTCTTGCTTTTCTGGTCGACGGCTGGCGACTGATGACTGAGGACCGGCAGTAGCCGGATACATCTCCTCAGTCGCCGGGGCGAATAACAAGTCGACGCCCTCACTCTCCAGAAGCCGAGAGTCGCGCTCCAAGGTTCGGGGATAGCGGTTGAAATCTTCCTGGGGGCCAAATTGCAAAGGGTTGACGAAGATGCTGGCGACTACGAACCCGGCTTGCGAACGGGCCGCGCGCACCAGCGAGAGATGACCCTCGTGTAGTGCTCCCATCGTGGGAACGAAGCCGAGAAGGGCACCATCGCGCTTTCCCAAACGGCAGGCTGCGCGAGTTTCGTCGACGGTGTGTAATATTTTCATTCGACTTCAGGGTTAGGGCTGAAGCCTGGCCAACAAGAAATTGAAAACTGAAATTTCAGCTTGAGCGTGCAAATCACGATTTGAGCTCATAAATGCCCACTTTGGAGACCTTAAAGTTCAACTCTTCCAACTCCGCCGCGATGTCCTTGTGCAGATGGTAGGATTCAGAGTCGCGGGGAAACTCCCCGGACTCAATATCATGCTGGTACGCGCCGACAGCCTCGCGAATCAACCGGCTTACGTCGGCGTAGCGGCGTACAAATTTAGCGGGGGGTGTTGGCGTTAAGCCGAGCAAATCATGCAGCACCAATACCTGGCCGTCGCAATCCGGGCCAGCGCCAATGCCGATGGTCGGCACCTTTACTTCGGCGGTGATCATGGCCGCCACTTCGCAGGGGATGCCTTCCAACACGATGGAGAAAACCCCGGCCTGTTCGAGCGCAACGGCATCTTTCATCAGTTGTTCCAGAGCGTGCAGGGTTTTTCCTTGCACCTTGTAGCCGCCCATCACATGCACCGATTGCGGGGTAAGTCCGATGTGTCCCATGACCGGAATCTCGGCATCCACTATTCTGCGGATTGCGTCGAAGCGCTTGGTGCCGCCTTCCAGCTTCACCGCTTCAGCTCCTGCCTCCTTCACGAAACGGGCTGCGTTGGAAACGGCCTCTTCCTCGGAGATCTGATATGAGCCGTATGGCATATCGGCGACCAGCAAGGCGCGTCTTACGCCCCGGCGGACGGCTCGCGTGTGATGCAGCATCTCGTCCATGGAAACGGGCAGAGTATTGTCATAGCCAAGCATTACTTGGGCAAGCGAATCGCCGACCAGGATGATATCAATGCCGGCTTGGTCCACCAGAAGGCCACTGGTGTAGTCATAGGCGGTGAGGCTGGAGATTTTTTGGCGGTGGGCTTTCTTTTCGGCAAGAGATGAAATAGTGACTCTGCGAGCAGAGTCTGGGCTGGTGATGCTCACGTGTCCTCCAGTGCCCCTCCCGGAACTCGGGATGGAGCCTGCGCAAGCACATTCTACCGCTTTTTTAGATCTTCTGCGGTGCTGACGAGGAGCTGCGGGCTGCGGCGAATCGTTTCGGCTTTCCGCCTTCGCATGTCGAGATTCTCCTGAATTGGGGGACACAGCGAGCACGAAAGAACAGTTCTCACCGATCGTCAGCCGCCTCATCGCCGTCAGCCAATGGCAGGAAATATTGAGTGCCACGAATGGGCTCCGATAAGCGGTGCAGCAATTCCTTTAGGTCTTCGTTGCGATCCACAAAATCGATCTCTGAAGTGTTGACGATAAGCAGATCCGATGCGGCGTAGTGAAAAAAGAAGTGTTCGTATGCCTTGGCCACCCCGGCCAAATAGTCTTCGCTGACCGAGGCTTCCGCTGAAGCTCGTTTCTTCCGAAGGCGCTTTTTGAGAACCTCAGGAGTTGCCTGAAGATAAATGACCAAATCGGGCACCGGCAACTGCGAGTGAAAGTGCGAGTAGTAGCGGTTGTAGACCTCTAGCTCGGAATCATTGAGATTGAGGCAGGCAAACACCTTGTCCTTTTCGAAAATGTAGTCGGCAACCACCGTGCGGCGTGATCTGGGGCCCACGTCAAGGCTCTTGAGTTGTTCGAAACGCCGGATCAGGAAGGCAAATTGCGCTTGGAACGCCGAACCTGGATCGCCGTCATAAAACGCGTGCAGAAAAGGGTTGTCCTCGGGCTCGGCGACCAGTTGGGCATTCAATCGCTGAGCCACAATGCGTGCCAAAGTGCTCTTGCCGACCCGAATTGGGCCTTCGATCGCAATATAACGGGGAAGATCGAAAAGATTTGCCATGGTAGTAATCAGCCGTTGGCAATCAGCACGCAATCCGAAGCCAACTCGGGCAGAATAGCAGAATGCGGAGCTAGTAGTCAGCAGCCAGCGAGACGTCAGAAGTGCGGATAAGAACCGGGAGCCACGAATTAGGAATCAGGCGAAACGCCAGGTCCGAGTTCAGTCGTGCCGAAATAGGGATACGGAACTGGTCAACACCGGCGCAGTTTCCGCCGGATTCTCTTTCAGTTGTTTGGTGGCTAGTAGCCGTCGTTCAGCCGAGGAGTACGTTTTGTCTATTGAGTACTAAGAGCGGATTGCTGAAAGCGAAGTGCTAACATGACTCCTGCGATGATCGGATACCTGCTTGCCACCGGTGCGATAGGCGTTGCCACTGCGCTGGGTTATAACACGATGGCGCCGCAGTCACAGTTGTATGGGAGCACTTTCACGGGCGGCGGACGCAACGAGCGCCATCTGGCGCTGACTTTCGACGACGGACCCAATGAGCCATACACCATGAATTTGCTGGAGGTTCTCGATCGGTATGGCGTGAAGGCCACCTTCTTCATGATTGGCCGTTATGTAAACGCAAGGCCGGAAATCGCCGCGACTGTGGCCCGAGCCGGCCACGTGATCGGCAACCATACCTTTACGCATCCTAACCTGATTTTCTGTTCGCGCACGCAGATTCGTGCGCAGCTTGCGGATTGCGATAGTGCTCTTTGCGACTCGGTGGGCGAGCACTCTCGCCTGTTTCGCCCGCCGTTTGGAGGGCGCCGACCGGCGGTCCTCAAGGTAGCAAATGAATTGGAATTGTCAACAATTATGTGGGATGTTACGGCGTACGACTGGAGATTGGGTCAAGCTTCGCGGATCGAAGAGCATGTTTTCAGGCAGGTCCGAGGTGGCAATGTAATTCTACTGCATGACGGCAGCCATCTCTCGCTGGGAGTGGATCGTTCCCAGACCGTCGAAGCGACCAGTGCAATAATCCGGCGTTATCACGATCTGGGTTTTGCGTTTGTGACTATTCCGGAAATGATGGATAGGGTAACCGCCAGTCACCAATCGCCAGTCGCCGGTTAGGGGATCGGCGCTGGAGCTTTGCTCGGTGCCCTATTGCGTCATTGCATCGGAGATTGACGATCCCAGGCTCCAAGGCGACATCATCATCGCGCCTCCCTTGGGTGAAGCCGTTAGAATGGCTTCTACGCCGCTGAGCAGGATGATAACCGTAGGGTCAGAAGTGCTGCTGCCCTCGGTACTCACAATCATGACCGCGTCGCCCGGATGCAGTTCGCCAACTGTAGCATCCGGCATTCGGTTCAAGAGTTGTTGCATGTCTCCCCCGCCGCCGGTCCGTCCACCGGCATCGGTGCTGGTGGTGGGCATGCCCGGCGGTGGCCCGCCCGTCGGCGCTTTCGACTCTGCGCCGGGGCCCCCGGACGCGCCTCCGCCCGATGTTGACGGGCTTGCATTTGGCGTCCCTTTCAGCCGCGTGGCGATTCGCTGGGCTACCATGGCTGGGATTTTCTTAAGCTGCGAACCACCGCTAATCTTCACGGTCACCAGCTTCTTCGTTAGCAGGTCATTTACGGTCAGGGTGCCGCTGGCAGCATCCGCAGCTTTCAACAGGCCGGCTATGTTCCGGAAGGAGCCGGAGACGATTTCCTCCGCGTTGAGGTCACCGCCATCGGCACTTCGCGTGCCACGTGCGCGGAGTTGGTCGCCCGGCTTTATTTGGTCGAGCGTCCCCGGCTTGGCATCGTCAAACTTCACCGAGTCGGGCGAGTAACGCCGGATCACTGTTTGTGGTGAGACGTGTACCACCGTGCTTTTTTTCACGCCCGCAGCCGTGTTGGATATGGTTACGGTCCCATTGGCCATGCTGGTCTCGCTGACCAGGCCGCCGACGCCACGTTTCTGCCAATCCTCGCGCTCGCGCTGCTGGCGCTCGGCAATATCCGACTGCTTCATCACTATGATCGAGGTGGCTGCAAACGACTTACCATCCTCAGCCATCTTCCCGCGGACCAGAATCCGGTCGCCGGCCTGCAGGTCGGAAAGCGCGATCAAGTTTGCATTTCTCAGGTCAGTTTGTCCCGGCGCGGTTTGCACTATGCGGGTCGAATCTTGCACATCTATGCGAGTTTCGGCCTTGGTATCCGAGAGCAGTGTGACCGTGTTGCCGCTGACCGCCTTGACCGTGCCCAGTAATTTTGCCGCAGGAGTTGTCGCCGGGGAACTTTGAATGCCAAATGCGAAACCGAGTCCCGAAAATACGCAACAAGCGAAGACGATCAAAACCGCTCTTGAACAATGCATATCTACTCCATTCTAAAACTCGCACTTGGCAAACTGGATTTTTCCTCGGATCCGGCGAGCAACCGTATTGCAAGATTCCGGCTTCAATCAGCCAATCTTCCCATCATTCCCTCGTCCGACACATCTTGCACCTCGGCGCGAACCCATTGGTTTGCAACATGATTGCCTGGCAAGCGCACTTTCAGGAAATTGTCGGTCAGTGCCTCGGTAGAACCATCTACGTAGACGTTGAGAGTAATGGCGGGGAGTACTTGGCCGACAAAAGAAGTCATAAACTCGAATTTCTTCCGCGCACCCAGCTCTCGCAGGATGCGATTGCGTTGTTTCATGTCGTGGGGCGCAACCGGCTCAGGCATGCCTGCAGACGGCGTGCCCGGCCGCGATGAGTAAGTGAATACGTGCAAATAGGTAAATGGCAACTCTTCAATAAGTGCGCGTGTCTGCTCGAAGTCGCCTTCGGTTTCGCCGGGAAAACCGACCATTACGTCTGCGCCGATGGCCGCCGTGGGCATAGACGCTCGAATTCTGCGGACACGGTTTGAATAATGCCACGGACGATAGCGGCGGTGCATCCGGCGCAGGATGCTGTCACTGCCGGATTGCAGGGGAATGTGCGCGTGCTTGGCAATACGAGGTGAATCTGCCACCAGCGCGATTAACTCGTCGCTCCAATCCATCGGCTCTATGGAAGACAGGCGCAGTTTCTCCAGGTTCGTTCGCTCCAGAATTGCTCGTACCAAGTGTTCCAGCCGCTGTCTGCCGGGAAGCTCACGTCCCCATCGCCCCAAGTTGATACCGCTGACAACCACCTCGCGATAACCCGCGTCGATGAGCGCCCGTATTTCCTCAACCGCTTCATCTGCATTTAGCGAACGACTGCGACCGCGGACTGAAGGGATGATGCAGAAAGAGCAACGGTTGTTGCAGCCATCCTGCACCTTAAGCACCGGTCGCGTCCTGGCGCCAGCTTCAAACACCGGTGCACCCGCGAGCTCCGTGTGCGCAAAAATGTCGCCAATGTATACGGGCGCGGCTGGCAGGTGACAGTCATCGGTCGACAGGGCCGGGCTTCTCATGTCCTTTTCGAACGACTGGTGCCTTGCGATTACTGACTGTGCTATAGCTATTTCGGCCACCTGGTTCTTATGGGAGTTTCCGACTACGGCGCTTACGCCGGGAAGAGCGGCGAGTTCGTGGGCAGCTCGCTGGGCGTAACAACCGGTTACCACAATGCGGCATTCGGGGTTCTGGCGGTGAATGCGGCGAATTGCCGCTCGCACATCCTGGTCGGCCGCAGCGGTAACTGTGCAGGTGTTCAAAACAACAACCTCGGCCTTCTCGGTGCCGGAAGGGGCGAAGCCCTGTCGCAGCAGTTCGCGTTCAATAGCGGCGCCGTCGGCTTGTGAAGCCCGGCAACCAAAACTTGCCACGTGGAAGTTGGACACGGTGATATTATATGCAGTCAGATAGACGTGTGGGACCTGCGGATGGCGCAACTTGGCTCTCTAGCCACCGTAAACGTGCCAGAGTTGGGTGGCGCGTCTTAAGTTCTTCCCCGCCGGGGCAGGCCGAAGGCTGATGCCACGGCAGAGTTTCAAGGAGGCTAGGATGAAACGCCGTATTCTGCTTGTCGATGATGATCTGGCCATATTGCTGACGTTGAAGGCAATTTTGGAGATGCACGGCTTTGAAGTTGAGACGGCAGTTGCTGCGGGCGAGGCCATTTGCAGGCTCAAGGAACGAACCTACCACATGATCATAACGGATATGGTAATGGAGGAGCAGTTCTCCGGCTTTGACGTGATCCGCACTGCCCGCAAGCAACCTTACGATCCCGCAACGGCCATCTTGACCGCCCACCCGACGCTCGGAAGTGACTGGCGTGATCAAGGCGCCCAATCCCTCCTGGTAAAACCACTGGGCACACAGGATCTGCTCCGGCAGATCGAGGCGCTACTCATTGCGCACGAAGATGCAAAACAGCAACGTTTGGCTGCCCGTTCGGCTGTTTTGGGTATTGCTCCGGATCCGAAACAGCATGCAAACCGCAAGGCCAGTTAGATAAAGCTGCAGGCCGCAAGCAGCATGCAATAGAATGCTGGTCCGGCTTGCCGGCAGTCGTTTCCTGGTGGTTGCTCGTTAGGCGCTTGCCTGGACCGCCCGTTCCCTTTGGAAACACATGCGACAAAGCACCGGCCGACCCTGAGTCGGCTTGAAGGGCACGGTTGTCGGTTTTCCGCAGCTTGAGCAAGTGGTTTGTGTTTCCACGCGCGCGCGGCCGCCCCGGTCGCTCGAGAAGCGCAATTGCGAGGAGCGTTTTGCCTTGCACGCCTTGCATCGTTTGGGTTCGTTCTGAAATTGCTTGTCATGGAAGAACAACTGTTCTCCCGCCGTGAATACGAATGTATCGCCACATTCTGTACACGTGAGTTCTTTGTCTTGAAATTCCATCAAAATTGAGCCCCCCCTTATCTCAATAGCGGTGGTAAACAGTAAATGCTTGGGGCATATTGTACAACAGCCAACCCTCGCAAGGCCCTCGCCTTGCTGGGTTGGCTGGTATTTGCTCGCTGCTATCGGTCGATTGTCAAAATCTAGTCCACTTCTTTTCTGGCCTTCTTGCGGCTTCTTTTTCGCGCCAGTGCTTCTTTGGTGCGCCGCTTCTCGCCGGGCTTCAAGTAGTAGGAGTGCCGCTTGACCTCCTTGATGATGTCTTCTTGCTGCACCTTGCGCTTAAAGCGACGAAGAGCGTTCTCGAGAGATTCGCCCTCCTGAATTCGTACCTCTGCCAAATTCGAAACACCCCCCAACGAATCCCTGTAGGACTCTATCACCAATCAAGTAGTTAACTGAAGTTCGGCCACAGAAGTCAAGTAAAAGAAGAATTTAGCCACTGATTTCACTGAATGCGCGCAAATAGATCTGATTTCCGTCCATGTTCCCCGTGTTTTCGGTAGTTACTTATTCTTCTCCTCCAGCTTAAGCGAAGCTGAATTGATGCAGTAGCGGAGTCCGGTTGGATGCGGACCATCCGGAAAGACGTGTCCCAGATGAGAATTGCACCGCGAACAGGTTACCTCCACCCGGCGCATACCGTAGCTGTTGTCTTCGTGGGTTTCCAATTGCTCTGTTTTAACTGGTTGAACAAAGCTTGGCCAGCCGCTCCCCGATTCGAATTTGGCATCCGACGAAAACAGTTCCTGTCCACAGGCCGCACACAGGTATGCTCCCGGTGTCTTAGTGTGTGCATACTCGCCCGTGAATGCAGGCTCGGTGCCTTTTTCGCGGAGAATGCGATATTGCTGAGGCGTAAGGTCACGCCGCCATTCTTCTTCCGATTTCGTCAGCTTTTCCGCCATGACGGATTCCTCCTGCGAAGTTCTTAATCCCACGTTCGGTTGATGCAGCCTTTGATCCAGGGTCTCCAATCTGAAATGACTTCATGGTTCGGCCCTGTCTTTTTTCAGCACGAGCACCAGCACACGCCCGTCCGTGTGGAACTCGCCGCCGCTGGCTGTATTGGAGTCCATGACCGGCTTGGAAGGTTTCATGTGAGCGCGCTGTACCACCAGTCCGGTGCCAGACAAGGTTTCATTGACATATTCGCGTTCCTCGTCGATATTTGGATCGATTTTGTGTGTGGGCACTATCTTGTCGCGCTTGTCGCGCTCGAAGCCAATGTCATGGGTGGCGGCGACACACCATAACGGGCGTCCTTCGACCTCATACGTCGACTTCCACAGGCGCAGGTGATGCCGCGATTTCGCCACCTTCACCGGTTCAGCATGCACCAGTCCATAATCCTGGTAGCGCCCGAATAAATACAGCCGGCTCATTGGCAGAGTCAGGTAGTTCTTGCGAGCCAGCGTATCGGACATTGCGGTTAGCATGGTTTCCTGCACGGTGCTGTCGACCTCCAGCCATCCGGCTGTCTTAAACACCTGGAGCACCTGGTCCTTGTATCCAACCAGAAGCACGTTCACCATGTCTCCCGGGTTGCCCTTGTGGTCGGTCACCCGTCGCGGAATATCGTCGAGCAGCTTGTGTGTTATGGAAGGAATCGGCGTTTCCGCTGGCCCCGCCAAAGGTACGGTAATACTGCTTCCCGCACTAAGCACCTCAATCTTGACATGAAAACTGCCGCTGGCATTCTCACCATCCTTCTCGCCTTGATTCAAGCCAAGAAAAAGCCGACCTGCGACAGGAACTTCGAATTGCAGGCTCTCTCCAATCAACACCGGTTGGGCGCCCTCCCCCGAGCCGACGCGTCCGATCAACGCGCCATGCCCGGCATTTGGAAGGGAATAGTCCCGGCCCAGATCGACGAACCCACGACCCTTGCCATCCGGGCCGAATTTCTTGCCATGGTGATAGCCGACGATTCCGCTCGCATTAAACCGCAGCTTTTCACCCGGCCACACGTCAATCCGGGTATCGGTCCAGGGCTTGGCCGGAGTAACCTCGACCTGGTAGACCCGAGGAGTGGTGCTGCCTACGACTTTCGTCTTATCAGCCGCCATGGTTGTATGCAGTGCCGTCAAAGCCAGACCCGCGGCCAACATTCCTCGATAAAGTGCACCCATGCAACCGTCTCGCGCGCCATGAAGTTGACGAACGCTGGAACGAATTATCCCCCAGAGCTTTCCTCTGAGTCCAATAGAGAGCCTGGTGTCAATCAATAAAAGGGTAGCGTTCACAGTTACTTCGGTGCTGTTCGTTCAGGAGCCTCATGGTCGCGCGATCGAACTCGACCGGTTCATAATCGAGTAGCAATCTCAGCCGGGATGTTGACGAAACTTTCATTCGCACGTCTCGTATTCTGAACTCACGACCCGATCTTGGCATCTCCGGCCGGTGCTTTACCGGCTCCTCGCCTATTACACAATCTGCTGCCTCACCTTAGGAATTGGTCCTGGCGAGAATGCGTTTCATCCCGCGCGATGGCCCATCGAGGAGGACCCGTCCACTGTGCGCATAGCTGTGCAGGTTGGTGCGGAACTGCAGAATGCTTCGCTTACGGCCGGCGACGGTATCCAGCTTCGAGGCTGGTTTGTCCATCCGTCCGAATCAAACCACAATGCCGTAATCCTCCTGCATGGCATCGGTGCAAACCGGGAGGACATGTGGAGCCGTCAACGCAGGTGGCGGCGCAGAATTCGAGCGGCGCGTTCTCGACTGGCTTGGTTCGCATGACCGCCCCAAAGCAAGAAAATAGCCTCGCATCTGCGGTCAGGCGCGCTATGGGGCAGGTGGCGGCGCCGGCGGATTATCATTCGGCGGCTCGGGTTTTTGCGGCTCTACCGGCGCCTCGCCATCGTCGTGCAGTGCTCGAAAGACTTCGTGCTGTGCCTGGCGAGCTTCGTTTTGCGCTTGCTGCAATTCCTGCTGGGCCTCGCGCTGCGAGCGTTCACTTTCCCGCTGCGCCAGCTCCAAATCGCGTTTCAGCCTTTGCATATCCCGTTTTTGTTTTTCAGTGAATTGGCTGCGGCTACTTTCGCTTTCGCGCTGCATGCGCTCAATCTGCCGGCGGAGCTCCCGCATCTCACGTTCCTGTTCCTGCTTGCCGTCTTGCAATTCGCGCCTCATGTCGCGCATGGCGCGGTCCAATTCGCGGGCAGCATCGGCCTGATCTTGCGTTGATTCTTCGAATCCGGGCCTTGCTTGCTGGAGCGTCTCAAGTTCCTCCTGGAGTTCCGGCCAGGACTCGGCGCCGCCGCTCGATTCCTGCCGTTCAGGCATTTTCATAGAAACTGTCTGCTCGCGCCGGTCGCGTATGATCCCGAAGCTTACCGTCGAGGCGTGCTGGCCGCGCAGGGCGTGACGCCAGTCGGCCCCACAGGTGACGGCTTCGCCATTGACCCTAACGATCACGTCTCCCGCTTTTAGGCCCGCGGCGTCGGCAGGACTGGTCTTTTCGACCGCACGCACCAGTACGCCCTCGCCATTGTGCACGCCCAGAAATTCGCCCAATTGTGGCGTCAAATCCTCCACTTCAAGGCCATTGCGTTTCGAGAACTGCACCACGCTGAAGCCGGGAAATTCGAAATCAAAGTTCATGGGCGGGACGTGAATTTCCGGAATGTGTACTGCGTTGGTCCCGGACACAATGTAAACTTGGTTGCGCTTCGCCAGCGTAACCTTGACGTTGATTGGCTCTCCGTTGCGGCTGACGCTCAGAGTGACTGACTTGCCCGGTGGAGTATCACGAATAAAGCGGCGCAATTCCTCGACATTGTTCACTTTCTGTCCATTGAAGCCCAGAATCACATCGTGCTCTTTCATGCCGGCCTTCGCCGCAGGCGCATCGTCATCCACCACAGTGACCTCAACGCCGCGCCCTTCCTTAAGCTTCAGCATTGCGACGCGGTCGGAGGTAACATTCCGCGTATCCACGCCGAGATAGGAACCACCGGCGCTGGTACGCCATACCTTCGGCGTCACTGGTGGTGAAGCCGGCACCGGAGGTGCGCTTTCCTGAGCAAATGCCAAGCCGCCGGTCATCACGATGGCCAGGGCGCAGTTTGCGATTGTGCCGCTCATATTGTTCTCCTCATCGCCCCGTTGTTGATTCCTGGTTGCTCGTCGCTAGCCGCCGGTCTGCCTGTGCTGCACGCCCAAGTATCGACAAACGGCCAAAGTTCATTTCTTCGCCCGGTGGATCAATATGTCACCCGTAGTGGTTCGCACTCTGAGCAAAGGACCGCCACCGTTTAAATTACCCTCAGCAAAGGCGCTTTTCGGATTGTTTTTCCCGCCTTCGGTGTCGATCTTGATCTCCGGGAAGTCCGATTGAATATAGTGACCGCTTGCCAGTTCGACCGCGGCGCGCACCGTGGTTTTCAGATTCGGGCCAAGGTATACCACGATGTCTCCGAACGGAGTTTGCAAGGACGACTCGCTAAAATCGGCTCCCAGAAATTCCGCCACCAATTCACCGCTGCCGCTTTGTACATGAGCACCATGTGCGAGACCAAACAGTTCGACGGCGCCGGCGGAAGTGCGTGCGGTGACGGGGCCGCTGGCGGAATTCAACCGGATGCTGCCCCCTGCCGTCTGCACGGTGGCGCCCCCGCCAACCTGGCCAACCTCAAGACTGCCCCCACCAGTTTGGGCGACAAGTTGTCCGCCGCACCTTTTTACCCCAATGCTGCCTCCGCCGGTCCGAGCGGTAACGGATTGTGCGGCAGACCCTACGGTAATGTTGCCCCCACCGGTCGAGATCGTAAGTGCGCCTTTCACGGTATTTACGTTTATGTTCCCTCCACCGGTTCGGAGCACAAGGTCCCCGCCCGTGGTGCCTACCGTCATGTCACCGCCGCCGGTTGTCGCCGAAACTGAGCTGCCGATATCGTCAACGTGAACATTCCCGCCACCGGTAGTGGCCTCGGCCCTTCCCTCGAAGTGCCCTAAAGCCTCGTTCCCACCCTGGCTTGCTACCTTCACAAAAGCGATAGAGCGCGGCACCCACACCGAGAGTTCGCTCACGGAGCGCCGGTGCCCGGGTTCATTGCCGTCGAGCGTAGCCGTTTCGCCACTCTTGATGGCGGTAAAGCGAAAACGGGCAAGTTGCTGGCGTGCCTCGGCTTCACTGGAAGCGCGTACCCGCTTTTTCATCACATAACTGATGGTCTCGTCAGCGCGGCCTTGCACGGCAACGTCGCCGGAGTCGAGCTTGATGAACAAATTCCGGACCTTGAGGCGATCGTGGTCTGAGGGCGCAAAGGTTCCGCTTATTTCCTCGACCCAATTGTCACCTTCCTGGTAAAACCGGGATTGTTGCGCCGCCACTGGCAAGGCGGCCAAAAGCAGGAGCGTCACCGCGATTACCCAGCGCCCCATTCCGGGAAATACCGAATTATCGAATTGGTATTGCCTTGATTGCACTGTGGTTTCCCTTTAATCGAAGTGTGGCGTGGTATCCAGCACCGACCGCGAAAGGCTGCGGATGGAGCTGTTCTGGTCCTCGTCGGCCAGGTGTTCCAACACCTGTCGCACACCTCCATCCGCGCAAGCCGGCTTCAACAACTGAATGGCCTCCGTACGCACTCCCGGATTACCATCCTTCATAAGCGCCGCCAGCACGGCCTCGCGGACGTCCGGATCCGTCTTGACAAATCCACCCAAGCCTTCCAGCGCCTTCAGTCGCACGCCGGGATTGCTGTCATATTGCAGCGCATAAATCAGCGCACGACGAATCCGCTCATCGTCAGGCTTTTGCGCCAGCACATCCACGGAATCCACCCTTACGCCGGAGTTGGCGTTGTTATGGGAGGCAAAAATCAGCAGTTGCTGGATACGAGGATCATCGGGCGAACCGCTAACCGTCTCTGGCACAACAATGTCGTACTTGATGTCCACCTGACTGGAGCCGGGCTGCTGCGTAACTCCTCGAATGCCGAGTATGGACGCTTCCGCAACCGAGGGATGCGAGTCGATAGGACGCTTTGAAACGGACGACGGCGTGCTCCCGGCAACGATTCGGTAGGTGGCGGCAGTACCGGCGCCAAAACCGAAGATAAACAGCAATGCCGCGGCCGCGGGCGCCAGTCTGATTTGACGAAACCAGGACGCTGGTTCTAATGCCCAGCGCAACCATGCGCGATGCGGCTCGGCGCTTTCCAGCGCCTCCTGCAGCCGCATCCGCGAAGCCGCCAGCAAATTCGGCGTCGGTTCCGGCATGGCGACCTCGGATACTGTGCTCTTGAAGCCGCGCATGGCGTCCAGTTCGGCGGCACAATCCTGGCAGCGCTCGACGTGCTGTTCCAGTTCGTAGCGAGCGTCGTCCGCCAGTTCGTCGTAGACGTACAACGTGATGTTGGCCTTAACCCAATCGCAGTTCATAAGGAAGTACTCAGTCCGCTGTGTTCAGTTTGCAGCCCGAAGCCACAGTCAATCGCTCTATTTCATGTCCGCCAGAGTAGCCCTCATTTTCTGAGTGGCGCGGAACAACGTGTTCTTGGCGGTCTCTTCGGTCGTGTTCAATATCTCGCCCACCGTGCGCAACTTCAATCCGTGATAGTGCTTCAACTCGAATACCATCCGCTCGCGAGGCGTTAGTTTGCTCAGCGACTTCTGGATCCTTCCCCCCAATTCGCGCCGCAACAGGTCGCGCTCGGGATTTGCTCCGGAGCGCTCGTCGGGGACCTGGCCGAGCAAGTCATACGATTCGCCATCGCTCCCGGTTGCCACCGGAGCGTCTTCCTTGCGTACCTGCCTCTTACGCAGATGATCCAGGCAAAGATTGCTCACGATCCGGTAAATCCAGGTGTAAAAAGAACATTCGAAGCGAAAGCTGCCCAGGTTGCGGTAGGCCTTCAGAAATGCTTCCTGGAAAATGTCCTGGGCTTCCGTTTCCGAGCCGGTTAGATGGAAGGCAAGGCGAAGCACGGCGCGATCATATTGCCGAATCAACTCCTCAAAGGCCGCGTGGTTGCCCTGCTGCGCCTCGCGGATCAGCAGCGCATCGTCCACCCGGGACGTGTGTTGTCCGGCCATTCGCCCCCGTATGGTGGGACTTGTAGCACTCGCCCCGCGCCAGATCCGATTCGGCGCGTGCGTGGCTTGGCCAACCGCAACTGCTATAGCTTCGGCCGGCATTCCGTTTGCCCCTTTTTCACCGGCAGCCGCTCTCTCCATCTGAGCCAACCGCTTACGTGAATTTGGACGTGCTGAAAAACAAACGGTGAGCAGGGATTATAGCAAGCCCTCACCCGTTAATGGTATGTCGCCAGCTTTTAACCACACGGAGTTCGGCTCCGGCTCGGCGCTGATAGCGGATTGCAGATGGCTAAATGCTAAAATTTCCGTTATGAACTACAGGAAATTTTGGTTTTGGATCGCTGTGTTCGCGCTCATTTTGAGCGGCAGCTTAATGGTCTCCAGCCGCGCTTTCGCGCAAGGTGATTCTCCCCTCAAGCCGCCAAAAGGCGCCAAAATCGCGATCGTGATTTTTGAGGACCTGGAATGTCCAGACTGCAGCCGTGCCAACCCGCTGCTTGAACAGGCCGCGAAGGAATACAAGATCCCTCTGGTGCGCTATGACTATCCCTTGCCCCAGCATCCCTGGGCCATGGAAGCCGCTCTCTATGCGCGTTACTTCGACACTCAATCTGCAGGCAAGCAGCCCGGGAGTGCGAAATCCGGTAGCAAGGCGGCGCAGGACAGGAAATCTGAAGATCGCAAGCTGGGGGATGAATTCCGCGATTTCATTTTCACAAATCAGGAGAAGATCACCAAAGACAACCTGCGTAGTTTTGTGGATCAATTTGCCAAAGACCACAATGCCGCCGTCCCATTTGTGATTGATCCTCAAGGCAGGTTCGCCGGTGAGATTGCTGCCGACAAGGATCTTGGAAAGAAAATGGGCCTTACTCACACGCCCACGATCTATTTGGTCACCAACAGCCGTACCAGCGCCCCGTTCGTGGAGGTTGTGGACCGCACCCAGTTGTACTCGATGATTGACGCACTCAAGGCAGAGAAGAATTGAATTTAGCCGTCAGCAGTCAGCAGTCAGCAGTCAGCGACAGGCAGTCCGCGTGCGAAGTGTGCGTGTCGACAGGGAGTTGCCACATTGCCGATCAATTTTCTCTTCAAGGTTGAAGACCGACGCCTTACGACTGGTTACTGACGCCGAGGCGGCCCAACCACCGTTTCGAGATGGCCAAACTGCAAAAGCTAACTTATGGGGTGAACCCCGAAGGTGAGACAGAGACTTTGAGCACCCTTCCGCCTGGAGGGGACAGATAGGCCGGTTCTGTGCGAGGTGCGCTGATGAAGCCCACGCCATTTCTGTTGTGCCTGCTGGCCGCCTGCTTCCTGTTAGGTTGCCTTCAAATGGGCGTCCTTGCTTATGGTTGAACCGGCTCTTTATGCCGATCAAGGATGCGAGGCGGCGCGTTCCACCTAACGATCGACAGCGGCAGCCCAAGGAAATATATCTTCCGGTAAAACAAGGCGAAGCGAGATGAGCCAGAAACAGAAGCTGACGGAACTAGATAAATGGATCCCGCCTGATTAAACGGAAACAACAGGCGAGAGAAGCGTACAATCGTGCCGTTCTCCCATAGCGGCTGGTCAATGAACGAATTGGGAAATTGCCGGTGGAGCGCCTTGGCGGGCGGATACTTGGCGATTGCGGCACTAGCGTGCTTGGCACTCACAGGATACCGCGAGGCGTCTTGGCAAGTAGTGTCTCCAAAGGTTGACCCGTCGGCTCCCCCGAAGCGGATAACTTGGTACGATCACAACGCGGCATTGTCGGCCATCTGGGGTCCTGGAGACATGCAACTGTGGGCGGTCGGAGCGGGAACGATCCTGCACAGCGCGGATGGCGGGAAGGCGTGGGAGCCAGAGAACAGCGGAGCATTCTGGGCTCTGTGTTCCGTCTTTGGTCGTGGCGCGGAGCTATGGGCCGTTGGGGTGCACGGAACGATCCGTCACAGCCGGGATGCTGGGAAAACGTGGGAGCTACAGAACAGCCGAACGGACAAGGTGCTGAGGTCTGTGTTTGGCAGTGGCCGAGAGTTGTGGGCAGTTGGTGACAATGGAACGATCCTGCACAGTGCAGATGGCAGGACGAAGTGGAACCCGCAAGTCAGCGGCACGGGCAAGACGCTGTTATCGATTTTTGGCAGCCGCAGAGAGTTGTGGGCGGTCGGGGAGAGTGGAACCATCCTGCACAGTGTGGATGGCGGGAATAGATGGGAACTACAAATCAGCCGAACGGACAAGTTTCTAACTTCCGTTTTCGCTTATCGCGGGGAACTGTGGGCAGTCGGGGAGAGTGGGATCATATTACACGGCCTTGATCGCGGCACGAACTGGGAGCCACAAACTAGCGGTACGAACACGTATCTGAGTTCCGTTTTTGGCCGTGGCGCGGAGCTGTGGACAGTCGGGGAGAGTGGGACCATATTACACAGCCTTGATCGCGGCAGGAACTGGGAGCCACAAACTAGCGGTACGAACACCTATCTGAGTTCCGTTTTTGGCAATGGCACGGAGCTGTGGGCATCCGGGGAGGCTGGTACGATCCTGCACAGCGCGGATGGCGGCAAGAGCTGGGAGCTGCAAATGACTGGCGGAACGGAGTGGAATTTGGAATCCTTTTTTGGCAATGGGGCTGAGCTATGGGCGGTCGGGTCGGGAACCATTCTGCACAGCGCGGATGGCGGGAAGAATTGGGTGCCACAGGTCGGAGATAAGGGCAAAGTGCTGTTATCCGTTTTTGGCATCGGCGGGGAGCTTTGGGCAGTCGGGTTTGATGGAACGATCCTCCACAGCTCGGATGGGAAGAATTGGGAGCCACAGGCCAGCGGAACGACCATGCCTCTGCACTCCGTTTTTGGCATCGGCGATGAGCTGTGGGCAGTCGGGGAGGCTGGAACCATCCTGCATAGTTCAGATAGGGGCAAGAAGTGGGAACCGCAGGTCAGCCCATCAGGTAATATCCTGCTATCGGTTTTTGGCATCGGCGGGGAACTGTGGGTAGTCGGGTTTAAGACTGGGGTTTCCCAAGCAACGATCCTGCACAGCTCAGATGGCGGAAAGAACTGGAAGCAGCAGGC
>JBEKOS010000023.1:0-17632 GCA_049521535.1 Terriglobales bacterium
TTCCCGAGTCGGATAGCGCCTCGAGCGCAAATGCCAGATCCGATGCCGACTGAAATCGTTGCTCGCGGTTTTTCTCCAGGCAGCGCTGCACCACCCGTTGCAAGGCCGGCGGAGTGGCCGGCAGAATCTGGGAAATGCCCGGGGGGTCTTGACTGAGGATCGCGCCCATGGTGTCCGCCGAAGTCGGTTTCTGGAACGCCCGCTTACCCGTGAGCATTTCGTAGAAAATGGCGCCGAAGGCGAAGATGTCGGCACGAGAATCAACCTCCTGGCCGCGCACCTGCTCCGGTGACATGTACCCGAGCGTGCCCATTACCAACCCTGCTTCCGTGGTAGGCGTGCCGGGGTTGTGGCTGCGCGGAGCGCGCATGAGCTTGGCCAAGCCGAAGTCCAGAATCTTGACTCGTGCATCCCGGGTTATGAACAGGTTTTCCGGCTTCAGGTCGCGATGCGTGATCCCCTTCTCGTGCGCAGCGGCCAAACCGCGCGCAATCTGGACTCCATAGTCAATCGCATTGCGGTACGGCAGGGGACCTCGCCTGATCGCTTCGCGCAAAGTGGCGCCTTCAAGCAGTTCTGAAACCAGGTACGGCGCCCCATGGTAGGTGCCCATCCGGTGGACGGCAAGGATGTTGGGATGGTCCAGTGCGGCTGCCGCCTGCGCCTCCAGCTCAAACCGCCGCAACTGGTCGAGATCACATGCCAGGGATACCGGCATCACTTTGATGGCTACGTCGCGCGATAGTCGCTGGTCGCGAGCCTGATAAACCTCGCCCATGCCGCCGGCCCCAACCAGCTTCACTACTTCGTAGTCTCCGATTTTTGTTCCGGGATGGATGCTCACCGGCTCGAACGGCGATTGCGCCGAGTTTTCGAGCGCGTCCGCAATCGGTTGCTCGCCGGCCCCGTCACAAGCGAGCAGCGATTCCACCTCGGCGCGCATCTTCTGATCGCCGGCGCAAGCAGCATCGAGGAATTGGGTCCGCTCATCAGGGCACAAGTCCGCTGCTTCCAGGAAAATACTTTGAATGCGCTCCCAGTTTTCATTCATGGACGAATGGACGACTGTCCCTATGGCCGAGCGTATTTCTGTTTGATGCGGTTGCACCCGAAATTTGATTCGAATTCGGATGGGTCAAAGGATGTCGTCCGGCTACGACAAAAAGCAACTCATTGCCATCCCGCGATGGCATGGCGTCGGGTGCGGAAACTTTGCCAGGGAACGGCGCGAACTCTCATTGTAGAGCTGCTGGAACGGATCAGGGTGTTCCATTAACAGCACCCAGGAGCCCTCCTCACCCCCCGCCGCCGGTCGAATTATTGGAGTCTCGCATACTCCGCCCTGGCTTCAATCAGGATGGGGATGTCGGGATCGGCGTCTTTCCAAATCGCGAAGAACTCCTGATAGGCAGCTTTGGCTTTGATGGTTTCAGACTGCAGCGCATCGGCTCGGGCCAGGCCGAGGCGGGCCAGCGCACCCCAGGGAAAATTAGTCACCAAGCCGCGATGGTCAACGAACTTGCGAAATTCCGCCGCCGCGGCATTGCCGTCGCCAAGTGCCAGATAGGCCTCCCCGCGCAAATAGGCCGGGCAGAGAACCAGGCTGGCGATCGTTGGATAACCGAGTTCGAAGGGGCCCACCACCTGTAAGAGCTCGATCGCCCGACTCGGATCTTTGTGCTCCAGGGCAACCGCCGCCCGGATGGTCGGCAGCCAATACCTTTGGGCCAGCGTGCTCAGCGGAAATGCCTTGTCGAGGTCGGCCGCCAGCCGTTCCGCTCCCGCTGTGTCTCCCGCACGCGCCAGGACCAGCGCCGCCACGGCGCGCACATCGCGGTTGGGAGCCAGTTTCACGGCTGCCTCGGCCTCGCCGCGCGCCCATTCCCGGTTGCCCGCTTCCACCTCGCGCAGCGCTGCTGCTGCCTGATCAATTCCGGCGGACTCTTTGGCATCATTGTGCTGGGCCGAGTCCATTGCCTGCCGCGTTAGTTCGCGTGAATATTTCAGCTTGCCGTACCAACCTTCGGTGTCGGCTTGTGCGGCCAACATCAGGTCTTCGGTGCCGGGCTTGCCCATGGCGGACGAGGCTAACTTCGCCATCTGCGGCGTCTCACCCTTGAGAAAAGCCAACTGGTAGCGGGAGATCAGCAGGAACTCACTTTCCAGCTTGCGGGTTTCGGCCTGCCTGAACACGGCCTCCGCCTCATCCAGCCGGTTGAGGTCCATGTAAGCATTGCCGAGGTTGCCGAAATTAGTCTGGTCGTTTGGCTCCAGGCGTACCGCTTCGCGCGATTCCTCCAGGTACTTTTCCGGATTTCCGAGGGTGGACGAGATAAATGCCAGGCCCCCGTAAGGTGAGGCGTCTCTCGGATAGGTCTGCTGCCACAGTTCGTACACCTGTGCCGCCGCCTCCAGTTCGCCCGTCGCATACTGGTAGTAGCGCGCCTCAATTGAAAAGCGTTCCCGCTCGCTGACTTTTTCGCGCAGGTCGTAGGCCTTGCGAGCATTCTCGGCCGCGCGCCCCACTTCGCTGAGGTTGCCATACGCGCTCGACATGGCCCGGTAGGACATAGCGAAATTCGGGTCCAGTTCCGCCGCCCGCTTGTAAAAGGGAAGCGCGGCGGCGTCTCCTTTTGAAAACCGCGTTTTGAGTCCCAGGCTGTAGGCTTTCAGCGCCTCTAACGAAGGAGTGGTCGCCTCTTCCACCGGCGTGGCGTATTTCTGCACTGTGCTGAGCGATTCACCCAGCTTGCCGCGCAGGCTGATCGCTGCCGCATCCAGTGCCTTGAGCACCGCCTCCTTGTTTGCCGCCTGCGCCTGCGCCTCCGCCAGCACTTCCCCGGTGCTGCAGTTCACTCCCTTGAGGCCAATCACGTACTGGCTCCCCAGCGCTGCGATCGAGCCGGTCAGCATAGCCTTGCTGCCAATCCGCTGGCAGACCTCCTGGGTAACCTCGGGGCTCAAGCGATCACCTGCAGAACGCCCCATCAGCTTCAGTGTCCCATTTACTTTGCGGTCGGAAACCAGAGAGAGAAAGGGCGATTGCTCCAGTTGTACTGAGAGTCCCTGCTTGAGCGTGTCGTCGAAAACGCTGTCGCCCGTCGCATTGGAGAAATCGGCGAGAACAATGGAATCCCTGTCGGTCAGGGGCCTGGCTTGATGCGAGCGATAGTATAGGCTGCCGGCCGCGAGCAGAGCGGCAATCACCACGGCGACCGCCGTTACCCTGGCGAACCCGATCACTTTCTGCCCGCGTAGCGTCACTGCCTTGACTACTCCGGTGCCAGGGTTCCCCGAGTCGGACAATGCTTCGAGCGCAAAGGCCAGGTCCGACGCCGACTGAAATCGTTGCTCCCGCTTCTTTTCCAGACAGCGTTGCACCACCCGCTGTAAGGCCGGCGGAGTGGCCGGCAGAAGCTGCCCAATGCCCGTGGGCTCTTCATTGAGGATCGCGGCCATGGTATCGGCCGGGGTTGTCTTCTGGAACGCCCGGTCGCCAGTGAGCATTTCATAGAGAATGGCGCCGAGCGCGAAGATGTCGGTGCGACCATCCGCCTCCTGGCCACGCACCTGCTCCGGCGACATGTATTCGGCAGTGCCCATCACCATCCCCGGCCGGGTTTTGAGTAAGGCGGTGGGCGAGCCTGGGCCGAAGACGTGGGGCGAGTGCATGAGTTTCGCCAGCCCGAAGTCGAGAATCTTGACGCGCCCGTTCCTGGTTACAAAAAGGTTTTCCGGCTTCAGATCACGATGCGCAATCCCCTTTTCGTGCGCCGCGGCAAGACCGCCCGCAATTTGCACTCCGTAATCAATCACAATGCGCAACGGCATGGGGCCCCGCCCGATCGCTTCGCGCAAGGTGACGCCCTCGAGCAGTTCCGAAACCAGGTAGGGCGCACCCTCGTAAGTCCCCATCTGGTGCACGGCAAGGATGTTGGGATGGTTGAGTGCGGCGGCGGCTTGCGCCTCCTGCTCAAAGCGCCGCAACTGGTTCGGATCATAAGCCAGGGAGGCGGGCAATACCTTGATCGCCACATCGCGCGCCAGGCGCCGGTCGCGCGCCTGATAGACCTCGCCCATGCCACCGGACCCGATGAGATTCAGTATCTCGTAGTCGCCAATTTTTGCTCCGACGTGGATGCCTACCGACTCGAAAAGCGATTGCGCGGTGTTTTCGAGCGCGTCAAAAATCTGCTGCTCGCCGGCCCCATCCCCTGCGAGCAGCGATTCCACCTCTTCGCGTATCTCCTGATTGCCGGCGCAGGCGGTGTCCAGGAAACGGGCCCTCTCCTCCGGGCGAAGGTCCACTGCCGCGAGGAAAAGACTCTCGATGCGTTCCCAGTTTTGGTCCATGGCCGCGCTGACTGCTCTCCGGTTAGCCTGCCGCCTTCCGGTTCAATGCAGCCGCAAGAGAATTTTGATTCAGTTCGCGCTGCAGCCAGGCTTGGGCCACGCGCAGCTCGCGGCGCACGAGGGTAACGGAAACATCGAGCACGGCGGCCGACTCTTCTGCCGTCAGGCCGCCGAAAAATCGCATCTCGATTAGCCGGGCTTTGCGCGGATCCTGGCGCGCCAACAGATTCAGGGCATCATCGATTCGAATCATGAAGGCGGGCTTCTCCACGCAGGCGCCCTGGGCTGCATCCAACGACAGTTTTTCCTGTCGCCCACCCCGCTTCGCGGCGTACTTGGTGCGCGCGTGATCAATCAGGATCTGGCGCATCACGTGGGCGGCCACGCTGAGAAAATGGACACGATCTTGGACGTCGACTGGCGCCTGCTCGGCAAGCCGGGCATACATCTCATGTACGAGCGCCGTAGGCTGCAGGGTGTGACCAGGTCGCTCGCCTTGCAGATGTCTTCTGGCGATATGGCGCAATTCGGCATAAACGAGCGGCAGCAGCCGATCCAGGGCGGCTTTGTCGCCGCTGGCGTATTGATGCACGAGCAACGTTATGGAGGTACCGGGCGCCATCAGGTCGGTCCATTCGCAAGAAAAGTGAGCCTCGCTTGACTGATTTGCGTGCCAACTTCAGGCCTTTCCCTCCTGAAGCCGGACGATTCGTCTGCTGAGCGTGCATCGTATCACAAGCTGGAGCCCATCGTGAAGCAAACTCAGGTACTTGGCGAGACCGCGTACGGCGCCGCGACGACGGTTCTACCATCGTTGCGCCCAGCACCTGGGAACGCTCTTGGGGCAGCAGTCGGGCATACGACAACCTACCGTGAGCGAGGCCGTCGCCTTATAGCCTCGGGCCTGCCTGCTCCTCCACCATCACCTTCAAGGGCTCGAGCCCGGCAGCTTGAAGCGCTGAATTCAGGCGCGAGACTTCGGTCGAGACAAGCAACTGAAACTTGGCGGCGGCTTCGTCCAACTGGTGTTTGAGAACCTCAGTCCGCTCGATTTGGGATTGCGTAGGGCGACCCGAATAGCTGTTCACATCACCATAAAGCTCGCCGATATGCTCGCGAAGTTTCTTTTCGCCGGTAATCATGCCGCCCTCCTTTACAGCGACCAGCGCAGAGCGGAATTCTTCGAGCGCTCGGGAAAATTCTTCCAGCTTGGAGTGAAGCTGTTTGTCGTGATCCACAGTCTTGGCCGCACGTTGGAGCGCCTGCTCGCGCAGCTCTAAGGTCGCGTCAACGAGATCAGTCAACTGCCGCAGCATGTCATAAAGCTGCATCACCGTCTGATGCTGGACGGTGCGATCCTCGGAGGTGCTCGTCGAACGGGGATCGGGCAGCAGTTGGAGCGTGCTGGTGATGGTGTCCGTGCCAGTTACCAGGTTTACGATATAAGTGCCTTCCTGCACTTGCGGACCGAGAAAAGCATACTCATTTTCCACGAGTCCGGCGGCCGGTGGTACTTTGGGAGGGCGGGCACGCTCAGGCCACAGAATGCGGCTTAAACCCCGGTGATTTTCTCCCGGGACGCTGGTGATCAGCTTGCCTTGTGCGTCAAGTATGTCGAGACGCAGGTCGCCGAGAACATGCCGTTTCCGCAGATAGTAAACGATAAAAGCAGCATCGGGCAGCGAGCGGCCAACGAACTCTGCATCGCCGTCAAACCGCTGTTCCCCCGCCGGCAGCGTAAGAGTCGCGGAGCGTGAGGGAAGGAAAGCCGCGTCTCTCTCCAGGACTTCTTTTCTAAGTGAGCGCAGCGGCGTGAGGTCGTCCAGGATATAGATTCCGCGCCCATGCGTTGCGATGATCAGGTCGGATTCGCGCGGCTGAATGGCAAGGTCCCGAACGGCGACGCTTGGCAGTCCGCCCGTAAACTGCGCCCAGTCGTAGCCGCCGTCGATGGTCAGAAACAACCCGAATTCGGTGCCCACAAAAAGCAGGCTCGGGCTGGCAACATCTTCACGGACCACATGCGCGTAGCCCTTCAGCTCCGGCGTAGCGAGCGATCGCCAGGTCTTGCCAAAGTCCGCCGTCTTATACACATAGGTCCTCATGTTCCCACTGGCGTGGCCATCGAAGGTCGCATAGGCCGTGCCAGCATCAAAGTGGCTGGCTTCAACGGAAGAAACCCAGATTTTCGGCGGCAGACCCGGAAGATTCCCCGCCACATTGGACCAGTGTTTGCCGCCATCGCGGGTGACCTGAATATTGCCGTCATCGGTGCCGGCCCAGATCACATCGGCATCCTTGGGCGATTCGGAGATGGTATAGATGGTCTCGTAGGATTCCGCATCCGAGTTGTCGATGGTCAATCCGCCGGAATTCTCCTGGTGCCGCCTGCCCGGATCATCGGTCGTCAGATCGGGCGAAATTCGTTCCCAAGTTTCGCCGTGATTGCGCGACCGAAACAAATATTGCGCCCCGAGATATATCGTTCCCGGCTGGTTGGGGCTCAGATGGATGGGGGTATTCCAATTGAAACGAAATTCCGGGTCATTCAATCCAGGCAACGGCTTGAGGTTGCGGGACTCTCCCGTGGACCTGCGGAAGCGCGTAATTTCCCCGCCCTGCGACTCGGCATAAGCGTAATCGGGATCCGAAGGATCGGAAAACGCCCAGAAACCGTCGCCGCCGCCGATGTTGCGCCAGTGACGATGGGCAATGCCGCCAACGGCGCGCGAGGGACCCATCCAGCTTCCATTGTCCTGCAGTCCGCCGTATACGTTGTAGGGTTCGGCCGAATCGGCGCTGACATGGTAGAACTGCGACACCGGCAGATTGGCCTCGAACCGCCAATGCGCACCCCGGTCGAGCGACTGGTACACGCCCCCATCGGTGCCGTCGAACAGGTGCTCGGAATTCTCCGGGTCGATCCAAAGTGCATGGTGATCACCATGCACTTTGCCTTGTGCATCCAGAGAAGATACGGCACTGAAACTCTTTCCGCCGTCGTCGCTGACCGTTAGGCCAAATCCGGTTTTGTAGATACGATCGGCATGATTCGGATCGGCGATAAGGCGGGCGAAGTAAAATGGCCGGCCACTCATATTGAATGAGCTGTTGACTTCCGCCCAGTTTTCGCCGCCATTCTCCGATCGAAACAGCGCGGTATGATTCCGGGCTTCCACCACGGCATAAATGCGCAGGTGATCAGAACGTGGAATGGCCAGCCCAATCCGCCCGAGATCGCCTTTTGGCAGGCCGTCGCGAAGTTCGCGCCAGTTGGCGCCTCCATCCACGCTCTTGAACAGCCCGGAGCCCGGGCCTCCAGAACGGAAATCCCAGGGCTGGCGACGCACCTCCCACATGGCGGCGTAGATTACATTCGGGTCCAGCGGATCCATTACCATGTCCGCACATCCGCTGTTGTCATCGCGGAAAAGGACCTTCGTCCATGTCTTGCCTCCATCGACGGTCTTGAAGACGCCGCGCTCCTGATTTGAAATCCACAGGTGCCCCAGAGCACAGGCAAACACCACGTTCCCGTCTTTTGGATGGATTACGACGCGGCTAATATGTTCGGAATCGGCAAGGCCCATGTTCTGCCAGTCCTCGCCACCGTCCAGCGAACGGTAGATTCCGGTTCCTACGGAAACACTATTGCGCACCCAGGATTCGCCGGTTCCCACCCAGAGGGTCTGCGGATTCGCAGGATCGATTGCCAGAGAGCCTATCGATTGCGAGGGTTGCTTGTCGAAGAGAGGCTTGTAGGTCGTACCTCCGTTGGAGGACTTCCAAACTCCGCCGCTAGCCGCACCAATATACACGGTCACGCGGCCCGCTTCCTTCAGGGCAGCAATATCAGCAATGCGGCCGCTCATCACTGCCGGGCCGATCGAGCGCACTCCCAACCCGTTGATGGTATCGGAATCAATCTGTTGGGCAGCGCCACGGAGGGTCAGCAGGCCGGCGAGCAGGGCGAAAACGAAAAGCGAAAGTCGTTTCAGCATATTGAATACCAGAACGATCAGCCGTCAGCTATCAGCTTTCCCCTGGACCACACCCCGAAAAGCGAAGTATCTATGCAGAACAATGTCACCCGCAGAATTCAAAGATTCTTCACTACGTCCAGGACTTTGAGCTTTGATGGGCGCAGTGTCAAGTCCAGGCACGAGGCACTGCTCCGACCGCTATTTGCTGACTGCTGTACGTTGATTGACAAATTCTAGTTCTTCGGCGCTTCCGACTTAGAGGCAGGCTCGACCGGAGGAGGCGGGGCCGGGGGCGGCATCTTGAACAGCGCGTCGTCCAACGGCGCATTCACCTCGAATTTCGAGCAGGTGATTTTTTGTTTCTGCGCCGCACCCTTCATTCCGCTCTCGATGACGAACGGAAACAGCACGCCGCTCACATCCTTATAGTCACCGATGGAAGACTCGATTTCCTGTTCCGTCCCCCGCATAGTGCGCCTTTCTTCGGACTTTATCTCCAGAAAGCTCTCGCCGTCTAAGTAAAGCGTCCGCACATCCCCGCTTTTTAGCGTGACCTTCAGCTTGTAGGTGTCGGTGCCTTCGACCTTCTCCTTGCCCTGAAGTTCCACCTTGTTGCCCTTAGCCTGGTAATTAATGATCGAGCCCTCAATGTCCGCATCGTCCTGAAGATTTTTCTTGTCGTCACCGGACATGACTTCGGGATCCTTCTTGCCCATAAATGGCATAACCTGCCAAGCATTTTGCCCGTCGTAAGCCTGAATGGCAGTCAACCCCTGCAGAGTGAATTCCATGCGCATCAGGTCGGGCCGCTTCTGCATGATTACCGCAGGAGCCTCCATGCCCGCACCCATCGAGATGACGCACGCGGCGCGCACGGTTTGGATTGCCTTGAGCTTGTCCATGCCGCCACGCGCTTTAGCGTTCTTAGCGACGATTTCGTCCACCGTAAGAGTCGAGAGGGCTCCTGCACTTTGGGCACTCAATCGCAGTGAGAACAAAGGCATCAGGGACAACACCACCGCCAAGGTCAGGATTCTTTTACTTGACATCTGAATCGTTCTCCTCGTAATTCGACATTTTATGTCTTTTGAGCAGCCAACGTGGCCGCCGTGTGCACATGGCAGATCGCAATGGCCAGAGCATCGGCCGCGTCGGCCGATTCCAGTGGCGAGCCGAGTTTCAGTAATCGCGCCACCATGATCTGCACCTGCAATTTCTCTGCCCTGCCATAACCTACCACGGCCGATTTCACGACCAATGGTGCGTAGCCGACTACCGGCAATCCAAAGGAAGCCGCTGTAAGCATCGCCACTCCGCGCACCTCTCCCAGCTTGAGCGCAGATTTCACGTTGGCGGCATAGAAAACCTCTTCGATAGCCGCCACCTCCGGCTGGTGGCGCTGAATGACATTGGCCAGTTCCTGCTGCACGAGGAGCAGCCTTTCGCAAAGAGGATAGCGTGGCTGCAACCGCACCGCTCCCGAGGCAAGGCAGACCAATGGTCCTCCGTCGATTTGTTCCACAACGCCAAAACCCGTATATCGGCCGCCACAATCGATTCCCAAAACGCGCATGGCGGAAGTGTAGCAAGAAGCGGCTGTTGGCGGTTGGCTTGCCAGCACGAGCAAGCGGTGATCGGCGCCGGTGCCGCAGCGACAGCCCAATCGGGGCTTCGACCAAAAGGCAGTTGGCCTTACAATGTGAAGGCGCAACGCCGAGCGGCAATAACAATCTGGATAGATAACCCATCGAATGCCGCCTGCTGAGTGCTGAAAGCTGAGAACTGGTTCAATGAAGAAAATCGCTGTCCTCCCGGGTGATGGCATTGGCCAAGAGGTCATCCCCCAAGCCGTAAACGCAGTAAGGGCCTCCGGCGCTCCGGTTGAATTCAAGTACTTTGATTGGGGAGCGGATCGTTACCTGCGCGACGGCACCACCGTGCCGCCGGATGGATTTGCCATGCTCGCTCGGGACTTTGACGCCATCCTCGTCGGCGCATTCGGCGATCCCCGGGTAAGGACCAATATTCATGCGAAGGAAATCCTTTTGGGCATGCGCTTTCGGCTCGACCTGTATGCCAACGTGCGTCCGGTAAAGCTCCTCGACAGCGGCTTATGCCCGTTAAAAGGCCGCGCACCCGAGGACGTCGATTTCACGATCATCCGGGAAAACACCGAAGGTATGTATGGCGATCTCGGCGGTATTTTCAAGCCAGGCACAGCCGATGAGGTGGCCACCCAGGAGGATGTCAATACGCGAAAAGGGGTTGAGCGCATCATTCGGTTCGCCTTCGAGTATGCCCTCCTTTACGGGCGCAAACGCGTGCTGATGAGTGATAAATCAAACGCGCTTACCCATGCCGGCTCACTTTGGCAGCGCGTGTGGAAGGAGGTGGGCGCGGAATACCCCAGCCTCGAAAAGCAGCACATGTACGTGGATGCGCTATGCCTCGCGATGGTACGCGATCCCCGGCAGTTTGACGTGATCGTGACGAACAACATGTTCGGCGACATCATCACTGACCTTGGCGCTGCCATTCAGGGCGGCCTGGGAATGGCCGTCAGCGGAAACATACATCCCGGGCGAATTTCTATGTTCGAACCGGTGCATGGCTCGGCTCCCAATATCGCCGGGCAGGACCTTGCGAACCCGGTCGGCGCAATCGGAACCGCGGCGATGATGCTCGCACATTTGGGCCTCGCCGGAGAAGCGGAGAAAATTGAGGCGGCGATCCTCGAGGCAGTGCGCCAGCACAAGCTTACCCCGGATGCTTGCGGCGCACTCGGTACCCGCGCCTGTGGCGAGTGGATCACCAATCGGGTGAGTTCATCAGGGACATAAAGCCTCGCCAAGGTGGTGCCACGGGTCAGTTTGCTATAAAGGTGCGACGACACTCCGCGCGGTGACAGGCCTGGCGCAGCAGATGGAAGCGTCCGAACCAGGCCATAGTCGGGCCGGCGGGCACCCGAAGAAATTTCCTGCTGCTAACCTGCTCCTTCTGCGTTAAGCTTGTTATTCAATGACATCTTTACCTCCGGTCGCAGCCATCAACGCGTCCACCGGGAGCCGGTTATATGGTAGCCCATGGTTGAAGACCCGGTTTCTGGTCCCTGCCGCGGCATTTCTCATGCTACTGGACGCTGTCCGCATGGTATTACTTCCCGCCCGTTATCGAATCATTTTCATGGATGGTTTTGAGACTCTGATTGCGGCAGTATGCGCGGTTTTGTGTCTTCTAACTGCTATCCGGTGCTCCCGGTTTGGCAAAGGCGTTTGGACACTGGTTGCGGCTTTCTTCGTACTGACCGCACTGGCGGATTTTCATGACTTTTTCGTGGGCGTGTTTCAGCCTGGCGCAGCCGCTTTTCCGCCAGTGCTCGAATTTCTGGGCTGGTGTACCTATCTTCCCCTCACACTTCTGATCTTTTATCCCTTGGACAGGAAAGATGAAAGCCCGTGGAATTGGCCGGCAATTTTGGATTTCTTGCAAGTGTCCCTGGTTGTTGGGACAGCATATTTTCGATTTATCTACGTGCATCATCAGATGGTCCACCAGGGATGGGCATATGGTGGCCGCCCGGAAACAGTGCGCAACCTGCTCCTTTCGACAGGATTACTGATGCGCGCGTCAATCGATCCTTCAGCCCGCGCACGAGCGTTCTATCGCCGGGTTGGAGGATGTTTTGCCACTGTCACTTTGTTGCTGTTGGTCTTCGGGGGAAACGCTCGCAGCATTTCGGATTGGGGCCGCCCTGCCGCTTTGCTCGCTCTCGGAGTTTTTGCGGCGGCCTGGAAGGATCTCCCCTGCGAGCAGGAACAAAAACACTATACCCAGTGGATATTTCGCGTACTCCCAATGCTCGGCCCGGTATTGGTGCTGGCCATTGCGCAGGATATTCCGGCCGAGTACAGGATCTTTTTGCAGATGGCAATTGCGGCATCGCTCGGGTTATTCTTTGTCCGCATATTTCTGACGGAATTCTATCGCCAGAACACCGAGCGCCTGCAACAGGCGCTCTATTCGATTTCCGAGCAGGCAAGCCTTATCGAAGATCCGGAAAAGCTCTACGCGTGCATGCACCGCACCATTGGCGAGTTGGTTTACGCCCGAAATTTTTACATCGCACTGGTGGACACCGCCCGGCAGTGCTTGACCTTTCCGTATTTTGCCGACGAACGCGAACGGCCGCCGGCAAGCAGGCCCCTGGGCAATGGCTTGGCTGAATTCGTATTGCGCACTGGGCAACCCTTGCTGGCCTCTCGCGCCGAGCTCGCAGAACTGGAAAAAAGCGGCCAAGTCGCTTCATTGGATACACCTGCGGTGAGTTGGCTGGGCATACCTCTCGTCTCCCACGATTGTCCTATCGGCATCATGGTGGTTCAGAGTTATTCGGAAAAATATCAATATGGCAGCCATGAAAAAGAAGTTCTCACTTTCGTTGCCCAGCATGTGGGAGGGGTGATTGAACTGCGGCGCGCCCAGGATGCGGTCCGGCTAAGTGAAGGCCGACTGCGGGCTCTGATGCAACATGCGCCGGACGCTATCGTGGTTTGGGACGCGGAAGACAACCGGCTGATCGAAGCAAATGAGAGCGCGGCGGAACTCTTCGGCTGCACTAAGGACGAACTGGTGCGGCTAGGAACGCAGCATTTCTACACACCGCTGCAGCCAGACTGCCGGCCTGTCTCGGAGAGCTTTCCGGAGAATACGGAGCGCGCGCTGGCCGGAGGCGAGGCACTCGTCGAGCGCAGAATTCGCACCTTCCATGGAGAAGAACGACTGTGCGAGCTGCGCCTCGTGCGGCTACCCTCGACGGAACACGAGTTAGTGCGCGCCAGTTTTATCGACATTACAGACCGCAAGCGAACCGTGGAGGCCCTGCAGGAAAGCGAACAGCGTTTTCGCGCTCTCATCGAACAAGCCCCGGTCGCCATTGGCATTGCTCGCAATGGCGTTTATCTCTATACCAATCCGATGTATCTGCGCACCTTTGGTTATGACAGTGTGGATGAAGTGGTGAACCACCTGGTAATTGAGCATGTGGCACCGCAGTGCCGCGCGGAGATCCGCGAGCATATCCGGCAACGCGACCAGGGCCTTATTCCCATTCCTGACGAGTATGAAACCATTGCCTGCCGCAAGGATGGAACCCAGTTTCCAGTGCATGTCGCGGTAACGCCGGTGCAGCTCGCCGACGGGCCTGCCGTGCTCGGATTCCAGACAGATATTACCGAGCGCAAGCAGGCTGAGGAACTACTGCGTGAAAGCGAGACGCGCTTCAGGACTTTGATTGAAAAAGCCCCGATTGCGATCGGCATTGCCCGGGATGGGGTGATCCTGTATGCGAACCAGATGATGGCAGTAATGTTTGGTTATGAAGCATCTAGTGAGCTACATGGCCACGCGGTGATGGAACTTGCCGCGCCGTCCTACAGGGAAGCGATGATCGAGACTACCCGACGGCGACTGCAGGGCCTGCCCGTGCCTAGCGAGTACGAAGGACTTGCATTACGCAGGAATGGCACGCCATTTCCGGTTAATGTTGCCGTTACGCAGGTGCAACTGCTGGACGGCCCGGCTACTCTGGGACTGGTCATCGACGTAAGTGTGCGCAAGCAGGCGGAGGAGGCAGTGCGGCGCTCCGAGGCTGAGTTACGTTCGTTTGTCGAACATTCGCCGTATGGAATAGCCCGCGTCAGTTTCTATCGAGACCGCATGCTGAGCGCCAACGCCGCCCTGGTTAAGATGCTCGGCTACGACACTGAAGCTGAGCTTCTGGCCCTGACGCTCTCCAGCGAAGTCTACTGTGAATCCGACGCGCGC
The DNA here is from genome assembly GCA_049521535.1 of Terriglobales bacterium. Taxonomy (GTDB): domain Bacteria; phylum Acidobacteriota; class Terriglobia; order Terriglobales; family Acidobacteriaceae; genus CAZUCM01. The sequence continues at coordinate 14,160 of JBEKOS010000023.1, forward strand.
TCCAATTTTCTGGCTCGAGTGTCGCAGGTCGAGCGATTCAGCGGAATCGAGCTCCAGTGGATGCGCAAGGATGGCCAGCGCCTCTCGGTCCGCGTAAGCGGACGGCGAGTGCGCAGTGAATTCGATGGCGAAGAGGTTCTGGAAGAAATCGTGGAGGATGTTACGGAATTTCACGCTCTCCACCGGCAGTTCCTGCAGGCCCAGAAGATGGAAGCTGTGGGACGGCTTGCCGGCGGCATTGCCCATGATTTCAACAACGTGCTGGGCATCATCATGGGCTACACGGAACTGCTCAATATTCAGCTCGGCGATGGTCACCCGGCCCAGCACAATACCGAAGAAATTTTGAAAGCATCTCGGCGGGCGGCCTCTCTGACTCAGCAGCTACTGGCATTCAGCCGCAAGCAGGTGATGCAGAGAAAATCGCTGGACGTGAATGCTTTAATCGCGGACACCGAGAAAATGCTCCATACGCTGGCCGGTGAGGACGTTCGCCTGGTCGTACGATTGGGCGCTATTGCTCCCATCGTGGCCGATGCCGGTCATTTGGTTCAGGTCTTGATGAATCTTGCCGTAAACGCTCGCGATGCCATGCCGGACGGCGGCAGGCTCATCGTCGCCACCGGAAGTGTCGAACTTAACGAAGAGGACTGCCGTTCCCGCCCGGGACTTGTACCGGGAGCACACGTCACAATTGCTGTTTCCGATACGGGCATAGGAATGACCCCGGAAGTCCAGCACCGTATTTTCGAACCATTCTTCACCACGAAGGATGAGGGAAAGGGCACTGGCCTGGGGTTGGCAACAGTTTACGGAATCGTACAGCAGAGCGAAGGCTATATTGAAGTCGAAAGTAAACCAGGGGCAGGCACAACGTTCCGTATCTATTTGCCGGTTTCGAACGCCAGCATTGCGCTCATTCCGTTCGGTCAAGCACCCGACGGAAAGACAAAGCTGGATGAGGGCACAATCTTGTTGGTCGAGGATGAGCCTGCTTTGCGCCAGTTGCTGGCGGGAGCTCTGGCAAAAAACGGATACACCGTCCTGCAAGCCGGCAGCGGAGCGGAGGCATTTGCGGCCGTGGCAGACGGACCGCAACCGGATTTGTTGGTGACCGATTTTGTATTGCCAGATACCAAGGGACCGCGACTGCATGAGAAACTTTGCACGATTACAGGCGATCTGACGGTCGTTTATATCTCCGGCTTCGCAGAAGCTGTCACCATGGAAACAGAGTTGATGCAGCCCGGAAGCAGCTTCCTGCAAAAGCCATTCGACAATCAAACCCTGTTGCACGCAGTCAAGGCGGCCTTGCAGGCGCGCCGGGGCGAAATAGAGGCTGGTACTGCAGCGAGTTAAGGGCAAGGTATGGGGACTCACCTATTGGGCGACCCGCGAGCCCGGTAATCCCCATGAATCCCTCGACCCTGGTTTATTGGCAGCATCTCTGTGGTGAGCGGGTATGTCAATCTGCGGCAGGGTCAAGGATATCAGCCACCGCGAGACGCAGATTGCCCGGATTGGTGGCATACATCAGGCCTACTGCAAGATCGATCGTGCCTTCGCGCATTAACGTCTCAATATGCGCGTCAAAGTGCTGCATACCCTCATTGTCGCCGTCTTCCATGGCGTCGAGCAGACTCTTTCCGGCGCCTGCGTCCTCGCCGTGTAAGAGGTATTCACGGGTGCGCAGAGTGGACTTAAGGATTTCGAACGCGGCCACGCGGCCCGGCTTGTCCTTGCGTGGAAGAAGCCGCTGCGAAACAAAGTAGCGGAAGCTCGCGGAAAGTCGCGTACGAACGGCGTGCTCATCCGACGAGGGAAAAGCGCCCAGGATGCGTTCGACCGTCTTCGAGGCATCGATGGTATGCAGCGTGGAGAGAACCAGGTGGCCGGTTTCAGCGGCGGTAAGCGCAATTTCGATCGTCTCACGGTCGCGCATTTCACCCACCAGAATCACCTTGGGTGCCTGCCGCAGCGCGGCCCGCAGAGCCACGGAAAAGCTTGGAGTATCACTATGCAATTCTCTCTGATGAATGGTGGACTTGCCATGGGAATGCAGAAACTCGATGGGGTCTTCGATGGTAACGATATGCCAGGCTTTTTCCTGATTAATCTTGTCAATGATCGCCGCCAGCGTAGAGGATTTGCCCGAGCCCGTAGGGCCGGTCACGAGCACCAAACCGTCTTTGAGCCCGGTGATTTTCTCAAGCTCCGCCGGCAGGTTGAGATCTTCGAATGAGGGAATGGCGCTGGGGATCACGCGCATGACAATAGCGAAACTGCCGCGCTGTTTGAAGATGTTTACTCGAAAACGACAGACCTGTGAAATGCTGTAGGAAAGATCGCAGGCTCCCGCATCGCGAAGCGAAGCCATCGCCTGCTGATTCTGGCCAATCAATTCGGCGGCAAATCGACCGGTATCTGTCGGTGTAAGCATGGTGCAATTGGGGATTCTAGCCGGCAACAGGCTGCCGTTAGTCTCGACTTGTGGCATTCGGCCCGGCGAGAAGAACAAGTCACTTACGCCCTTGGCCGACTTCACCATCGCGGTTGCAAGCTGGGCGATCGAAGGCCCTGCCCTGATAACTTGCGGGGCGGCATTTCCCAGAACCTCGAGCTGAGGTTCTGCATCGGAAATTAAAATTGCGGACATATGCTGTTCCCGTGAGCTAACTAACTCACGAAGAATACTGCAACTCAAATGCCAATTATCCAAACTTGTGCCGGCACTTGTTTTTCGCGCGTGGATTAGACTTTGGGTGCCTTGACTACATGCGCTCGACCACCGCAGCTATCCCGATTCTGGACTGAAATCCCGAATGAGGACGGACTTGTTAGGAACAAGGAACTATACTGAGTCGGATGATGGATAAGCTGGTTCACATACGCAAGTATCGGCGTGAACAATGATTAGGAATGCTGGCGAAATCCGCTTGAATTTAGCTGGATCCGCCGTTAGGCCGCTCTTTTAATAGGTTGCGTTCAATGAACACAGCAAAGCGTTTTGTTTTGCTCCTGGCCCTTGTCCTTCCGATTACCGGATTTGCCCAAGAGACCCAGAGCGCTCAGACTCCCGCAAGCGATGACGAATTTTTCAATCGCACAGAGGTGATGATCCCTATGCGGGATGGCGTGCATTTGCAGACCGCCATCTTTATGCCAAAAACGTCTACCGCGCCGCTTCCGATTCTGCTGAGCCGCACTCCCTACGGCGTGCCGCCGAACGAAGAGATCTTCACGAAGACGGATTCATTCGATGAACTGCGCGCTGACGGGTACATCTTCGTCTGGCAGAATATCCGCGGCCGTTACAAGTCGGAAGGTAAATTCGAGATGATCCGCCCACTGCGGGATGCACGCGATACCGCGTCAACGGACGAAAGCACCGATGCTTACGACACCATAGACTGGCTGGTCAAGAACGTCGCCAATAACAATGGCCGCGTCGGCGTTTGGGGTATCTCCTATCC
>JBEKOS010000024.1:0-17307 GCA_049521535.1 Terriglobales bacterium
CTTTTTCAACCTTGATAATGACCACGCGCACGCGCTCACCCACTGCAAAGGACTCGAGTCGCGACTGTTCCTTGCGCGGCGCTCTTGCCTCCGTCTTGCCGATCTCAAAGATCAGGTCGGGGCCTTCCACGCGCTTTACTGCGGCGTTAATAACCTCACCAACGCGGTCAATGTAGTCCTTGTAGACCGTTTCGCGCTCGGCCTCGCGAACCTTTTGGAAGAGAACCTGCTTTGCGAGCTGGGCGGAGATGCGACCGAGGCCGGTCGGGTTTTTCATCTCGTGCCGGGCGCGATGCACCAAAACCTCTCCGCCCGCTTCCGTTGCGGGCTCAATCGCGCGAGCTTCCTGCAAGCTGATCTGGTTCACGGGATCTTCGATTTGTTCGGCGGTTTCAACGACATTCTTCACCGCATAGACGTTGATTTCCCCGGTGTCCTTATTGAGCACTGCACGCAAATTCTCCATGCTCCTTAAGGACTTGCGCGTGGCCACCACCATGGCGTCCTCGACTGCGCTGACCACGATCAGCGGATCGATACCCCGTTCGCGGCTTAGTGCATCAATTGTGTTGTAGAGATCGCTCGGCATAACTTTCTTCCAAAGCCCTCCGCTTTCCGCTCTCAGCCAGAAACTGCGACGAGTTTCTTCCGGTTGATGGCGCTTAGCTGATGGCTGATCGCTAGAACTCAGGTACCAAATTCGCCTTTTCTATATTTCCTAACTCCAGGTCCACGCGCGTTGCCGGCGCTTTCTTGCCCGCCATCAGTTCAATCGCCACGCGACCACCCTGCAGCCCTTGCAGCCTGCCTTCCAGGTGGCGCGTGCCGTTGACCGGTTCGCGTGTCTGCACCTTGATACGGCTACCGGCAAAGCGTTCGTAATCAGCCGTCTTCAATAACTTGCGGTCCAGCCCGGGGGAGGAAACCTCCAGGACATACTGTCCTCCCGGCACCGCCTCTTCCACGTCGAGGATGGCGCTCACTTCGCGGCTTAACGCCTCGCAGTCGGCATGGGTGATCCCCGCAGGCTTGTCAATATAGATGCGCAGCATTCGGGCTTTGCCGCCGCCGCGCAACTCTACCTCGACAACCTCCAGCCCGTTCGATTGCGCCACACGCTCGGCGATGGCTCTAATGTGATCCAGATCCGCCGGCATGGAATCGTCCTCAAATAAAAAGTGGGCTCGCGCCCACCGGTGTGCATCGCCGATATGACACAACTACTCGAACCTAAGTATAAGGGCGGCGCTCGCAAAAAACAACTTACGAGTGGCACGAGCGCGAAGTGCTGTTAGGGCCCGGCGGCGTTCTTGATGGGTCGCGATGCACATCTGTTTCGACTCCGATCCGATTCAGCGTCGAGATCGGGCGCGGCCAAATAATTCCATGCCACGTGACGGTGTGACGCGGTGGAAAAACGCAAGTTCATACTCCTTTCGTAATTAACCAATGCAGTCTGACAGCCCTTATGCTGGTTACGGAAGTGTAATTACGGCGCATGTTGACAATGGATAAAACCGTGGTCGCGCGGGGATTTGTCCGCAACCTGAATATCCTGGTGCGCCTGCTCGGCCTTTACGGGCTTGGACACAAGCAGGTGCTGTCGCAACTCGACACCACCTGGAACGATCTCACCAAGATCTTTGCCGAAGACAAGAAGTTGCAAATTGCCGTCGCCGGCGAACAATTATTTGTTTACGGTGCGGCGCTCAAGGCGGGAAGCGCCGAACGGAGCATGGCCCAGCGGTTCAATGAGGCGGGGATCGCCCGCGTGGGCATCCTGGCGGAAGTGAGCCGGGATGAGTTTTGCGAGATGGTGCGTATTCTGGCGGTGGTGAAACCGGCGGAGATGCTGCCTGAACTGCTGCGCAAGTTTCCCGCCGGTGGGCGAATACGCATTGCCGGGCTGCAGCTCTCGGACGACGACGATGTAGCTCCGGCAGCGCAATCCTCCGGAGGGCTGGGCATGGCAAACCATCTGGCCGCTGCTGTGTTCGGCAGTACCATGGCAGGCAGCCAGCAATTCGTCGACGATCCCATCAGGCTGATTCAAGCCTTGTGCGCAGCACAAAACGAAACTCCGGGCCTGGCAACGGTTCAGGGACTGCTTCGCATGGAGCGCATCGATCCGGGAAGGGGGGGACATGAACCATCCCGGGCGCAGTCAGCAACAAGCAGCACGCAACCAGCAGCGGGCGAGGCGGGCCCGGGAGGACACCCAACCGCCATGAGCACCTCCACAGGCGCGGCCGCGCCGCCCTCGGGGCCCATGGATGAGGAAGAAGCCATCTCGGTGATTCGCTGGCTGGCGAGGCTGGGCGATACGCATGCTCCCAAGGAGAGGTCCGCGAGCGACAGCCAGCCCGAATTTTCTTCCAATGCGCAGGAGGTCTTGCGCGAGGCGATCCGGGCGTCGGCGCTTGTTGCCGACCAGAACATGCCTCAACCCCTGCTGGTGAGCCTGGCGGAGCACCTGGCCATCCGCGTGGCCCTGGAAAAGTACGAGCGCGGCGAAATGGCATTCAATGCCGTCCAGCAGACTCTGAACCGCCTGAAAAATGAGATTGCAGCGCTGCGTAAACTGGTGAACACCGGCGAACTGGCCGCCGGCAGCGCGACCGCTTCGAAATCCGCGGATGCATTCGACGAAGAGCTCGACCGCCAATTCTGGAGTGCAGTGCCGGCCCGCAACAAAAAACAGGTGCTGCTTTCCGACGATGCCTGGTGCGTTCCGCCGCGCAATATTCGTTCGTTTGTCGAAGAGTTGAATGGACAAAACGACAACGATACGGCCGCGCGCATTTTGCAGAATTATCTGCACTTGCTGACCCGTCCCGAGCCGGAGGCGCGCGCCAAGGTCGCCGCCGGGATTCCCGAACTGGCGAACGCCTGGGCGACCAACGGACTGCTCGAGGACGCCATCGAAAACACCTGCACTTCCCTGGAGGAAAAGGCGGATTTGCCCGAGATACAAACGGCGCTGCAAAACGCCCTGTTGCCCCTGGTGAAGCTGGCGCAGGACGGCCATTCCCACGGCGCCGTCAACCGCTCGCTGCTTCACCTTGATCGCCATGACCGGCAGGGGCAGCCCACCGAATGGTGCCGCAATCTGCGCGCCCAGATTCAGGTCGAGGACCGCGTGGCCGAAATGGTCGCCGAAGCGACACGGGCAGACCACCCGCAGATACAGGAGATCCTTAAGAAAATGCCACAAGCTGCAGTCAGGCAAATTGCCGTCCAGTTGGGGCAGTGCTCCGTTCGGGAGGAGTGCGACCGGCTCCGCCTGCTTGCCGCAGAGCTCGGACCTGAAGCACAGGTGAGGTTGCGCGCGGCATTACATGGCGGCACCAACGCGGAAGCGATCGACGCGGCGGGGTTGCTTGCCTCGCTTGATATGAGCGTGCTGGCGGATGAATTGCCGCAAAGACTGCCCAACTGGTCAAGCTGGGAACAAGCGGCTGCGGTCCGACACATCGCCGGGAGCGACTCGCCGGGACGCGGCGCCCTATTGTTGCGGCTGCTCGATCACCTGCATCCTTTTGTTGTGCCGCAGGCCCTGGATGAAGTAGGATTCAGCGGCTGCACCGATGTGGGAGCGCTGCTTGCCATTGCCGGCGGCGGCGGAGTGGGTCTGAAAGCGCCCTACGTGCAGGTGAAGGCGATTGAAGCTCTGGGACGGCTCCGAGCGAAGGTTGCGATTCCGGATCTGGTCGATCTGATTGGCTCCCGCGCCACATGGAACTGGCGCTGTCCGCGCGAGTTGAGGATTGCGACCTTGCAAGCACTGTTGCGCATTGATCCGAATGTGGGCGCCAGCCTGATGGCAAAATCCGGGATCGGTGAAGCGGAGCTACGGCTGGCGCCTTTGGAACGCAACGGGCAAACCTGGGTACGCCCGCGGCGCTATCCGCGGGTGACCATCCGCGGCGGAATCATGGCTTCGGTAAATTCCAGCGAAGAGTCCTTTGAGGTCACGCTTGACAACTTGAGCCTGGGCGGCGGTAAAGGCAGCGTTGTTGCCCGGACCGTGCCGGCGTGCGAGGCCGATCTTGAAATGCGTGTGGGGCTGCGCCGCCTTCGCATGCAGGCGCTATTGCACCAGAGAAAGGCTTACGAGGTAGTTTTCGAGATTGCTTCCATCGACCTGCAGGACCGCTTTCGCCTGCGTGAATTCCTCGCCGCCCGCGCCGTATAGAGCGAGCATAACCACGGAATACAAATGAAAACTCGGAAAAAGTAAGGAACCTGGAGCGACGGTATTGCGTTCAGAGTTTGCGGCGTGCAGCCAAATTCCGGCTGCAAGGTGCGAAGTTTCTCTGGTTTTTCACCCGGCGCCGGTGGCTTTTCCTTGATAGGCTTTTCCCGCGACCGCGGGACTAATTCATCGAGCCTCAACCGGCCTTCGACTCGATTACCTGCTCGCCTCGGTGGAATAAAGGCGGGGGGGAGGCGTTCGTTGCATCCACCAGCCGCGCATGGATCGACGCCAAATCGGTGCGCGACCAGCCCACGCTGGAGACATCGATAGTTCCATCCGGGGCGACGTAGAAAAGAGTAGGCACATTGGTCAGGCCGTAGGCGTTGGAAACCTCATAATTCGCCGGGTCGTCGAGCGCAACGGGAAATGTAACCCCGTACTCCTTGCAGAACAGAGTCGTCTCTTTCTTCGGGTGCTGTGATATGCCAATGACAGTAGCCTTCATGCCGCGAAAAGCTTCGCTCAGCCGTTCGACAAAAGGGAAAGCGTACTGGCAGACCGGGCAGGTGACTTTGAAAAATGCAAGCACTACCGGACCGGTTTCGAGCGCCTTGGACAAAGAGAAGTGTTCGCCGCCAAGAGTTGTCAGGGTGAAGTCCGGCGCACGTTTGCCGGACGCTAATGGGGGCATGTTTCCTCCGAAGTAGGTGGTAGTTAATAGCTGGTCGGCAGTCAGAGGCAGAACCTGGCTGCCAAGCTACCCCACTAGATGATCTTTGCTTGCTTCAGGATTTTTCTAGCTAGGCCGGTCAGGGGAAGGCCGGTTATGCGGCGAGGTGAGAACCATTGACCTTTTCGCATTAGATCCGCATCAATCCTCGTCAATCTGCGGCGGGAGGGTCCTGTGATTACCAGCACGCGGTAATCCACATTCATGATGGCGTGCCGGAGGGTGAATTGCGACTCGGCGGAGCTCCTGGCAAGCGCCGCGGCAGGGAGTTCCCACATTCCCGGCATGACGGTTTCGTGTTCGTTGCGCGGGGTAAGCAAAACCCTGTCGCCGTCTCTCGCGAGAGCATAGGCCAGAAATACTTTCTGTCGAGGTTGGGCGCCCTTCGTGGTGGTCGGAAGCGCCTCGGCCTTTGCACTGCGGCACCATTGGCGAACGGGGCATGCCGGGCATTTCGGGGCGCGGGGTGTGCAAATTGTGGCGCCGAGTTCCATCATGGCCTGGTTGAAATCACCCGGACGGCGGCGGCTGAGCAACTCATTGGCGGCCTGCCACGGGTCGAGCGTCCTTCTGCGCAACAATCTTTGCAGCACTCGTTCGACGTTGCCGTCCACCACGGCGCAGGCTTCGCCATAGGCGATGCTCGCGATTGCCGCCGCCGTGTAGCGGCCGATGCCCGGGAGTTCCCGCCACTGCTCCGCGGTTTCGGGCAGTTGTCCGCTTCGATCCCGGACGATCTGCTGCGCTGCCTGGTGCATCATGCGGGCGCGGCGGTAATAGCCGAGACCGCTCCAGGCTGCGAGCACGCTGGCTTGACGGGACCGCGCCAAGGTCTGGACGTCCGGATATCGCTTCAAAAAGCGTTCGTAGTGATTGAGGACCGCGGCGACGCGCGTCTGCTGAAGCATGATTTCTGAGATCCAAGTACGGTACGGTTGGGGATTGGTACGCCAAGGCAGAGCCCTTTTGTGGATGTCGTACCAGCGCAGAAGACCGGCCCGGAATTCACCCGCGGAGCAGGAGAGATTTGGATGCATTGTGCAATGAGTCCCGTCCAATCTTAATGGACGATGATTCTTGCCGCAGAGAACGCTGAGTTTAGTCGGCGACAAGAGCGACTCTGCAAGGGGCGATAGGTGCTTCACCTTATGTCGACATGAGAATTGCCCATTTACCTTACCCGCTGCTCTAGGGGAAAAAAGTTGGGCGAACGAAAATCTCAGATGATATAAAGAATGTGGGACTGTTGGGATTGGAACGGGTGGTCCCGTTGATTGGTGTAGGTTCGCCGGCGAAGCTCGGCTCCTGATCAGAGACTCAGCCGCTTATGGGGACGGCTGTTTTGAACGTGCCAGGGGGTAGCTATGCTCACCTGAGCGCGTGACGTGCGTCACGGTACCCATGCCCCCTGCAGTGATATTAAGAGAGCCATGGCAGTGCGCCTGCCTGCAATGAGGAAAACTATGCGCGTCCCCTTTATCTTTTCCGCAATACTCACAGCGGTCATGGCGACAGGAGTCGCTCCAGCCCAGACTGTCAATCCCGTAGCCGTCGGCCAAACGGGAAGCAACGGTCGGGCGGCGATCGCCTCCCCGCAAGGTACGATGATGGCAGCGCTACAAGCAGCTCCCGAGGATCCGGCCGGGACTCAAACCGCCGCCGCGCCTGCGGCCTCAACTCCGGCGCCCGGATCGCTACCTCCAGCCAGGAATCCTGAGCAGGTAATTGATCGCATGGAACAGCGCGAGCGGGCCGAGGTGATGGCCATGCAGAAATACCATCCCATGGTCGAGACTTACCTCCAGTATGTCCGTCCCGACGATGATGTCATGTCGGCTCCTGCCAAAGACATCTATTTTCTGGGCCGTCTTACGCTCGACAATCAATTTCATGACAGCTTCTTCCTCGACGTGGCAAAGACCGGCTTTCGGGCCGATGTGGAACGCAGTCTGGCGCCACTTCGCAAGTTCGATACCGTGCACCGCTTCTGGACCATTGATTTTCTTCCGGTCGGCTTTGCGGCGATGATCTTCCCCGATGTGACTGGATTTGACAAGAACAATTACACGTTTCAGTTCCTTCGCCGTGAGTTCCTGGGCGATGTTCGCTGCTTCGTCTTCAACGCCACCCCCAAGGACGCGAATCATCGCGGCCGGTTCCGGGGACGCGTCTGGATCGAGGACAAGGATTACAACATTGTTCGCTTCAATGGCGTCTATATCCACCAGGCCATGATGACCAGGTTCTTTCATTTCGATTCGTGGCGGAATAACATCCGTCCCGGCGTGTGGTTGCCCGCACAGGTTTACAGCGAAGAATCCGAGGCCAAAGTCGGTGTTCAGCGCCATAAGGTTCGATTCCGGGCGCAGACCCGGTTCTGGGGCTATGACCTGAAACACTCGGGCCGCCAGGAAGAGTTCAGCGAAATTGAAATTGAACCCGAGAAAGACGTCCAGGACGAAAGTGATAAGGGAACCGATTTTTCGCCGCTCATGAGCCTGCGCGCCTGGGAACGAGAGGGAGAAGACAACGTTGTTGACCGTCTGGAACAAGCAGGATTGGTCGCGCCGCCCGGACCTGTGGATAAGATACTGGAACAGATTGTCACCAACGTGGAAGCCGGCAATGATCTGGACGTTGAACCGGAAGTGCGCTGCCGGGTGCTGCTTACAGCGCCGCTGGAGTCAGCCTCGATCGGCCACACCATTCTCATCAGCAGGGGTCTACTCGACGTGCTGCCGGATGAAGGCAGCCTGGCGATGATCCTGACCCATGAACTGGGGCATATTGTCCGTGGCGAACAAATTGATACCAAATACTCGTTCGGCGATCGCATGCAATTCAACGATAATGTGACCTTCCAGAAATTTCCTTTCCAGCGGACGGCCGAGCAAGAACAGGAGGCAGATAAGAAGGCCGTGGAGTTACTGAAAAAGTCGATTTATGCCGATAAGCTGAAGAGCGCTGGCCTGTTTTTACGTCAGTTACAGCAGAGGGCGGCTGACCTTCCCCAACTGACCAAGGCGCATCTGGGCAATGGGCTGGTTGAAAATGGCCAGGTCACTCGCATGCCTGAATTGATGCAGGGGGCGCCTGAGTTGAAGCCCCGCGATCTGAGTCAGATCCCGGCGCTGCCGCTCGGTGGACGCATCAAGATCAATGCCTGGGATGGCAGGGTGGAATTGCTTAAGGCCAAGCCGGCCTTACCTAATTTCCCCAGCGAAAAAATGCCGCTGGAAATCGCACCCGCGGTAATGCGCCTGACGCGCCTTGAAGGTGTTAGCGCTGTTCCGTCAAGCGGCGCTGTCGCGAAATAATGCAATAAACCCACTCTGTCGTTCGAAGACCCGTGCAACAAGTGTGGCAATCTCGTCAGCGGGATCCCGAATTCGCTTCGCTGCTGAAGAATTTGAGGATGGCTTCGACCTGCGGTCGGGTAACCACGGCTGCGAGCGCGGGGGCGTCCGCTTTCCTGATTGATTCCAACGAGCCAAAGTGTTCCAGCAGGCGTCGCGTGGTGGTGGCGCCTACCCCGGGAATTTCCCTTAAGGGCGTACGGTGGTCGCGCAGTTCACGCCGCTTGCGGTGAAAAGTGACAGCGAAGCGATGGGCCTCGTCGCGGATCGTCTGTACCAGGTGCAAGACCGGCGAGTGATAGTCGAGAACCACTGGTTCCTGCTCTTGTCCCAGCACGTAAATGATCTCCTCCCGCTTCGCAATAGAAGCCAGCGGCTGATTGATGATTTCCAGTTCTTCCAGGGCAGCAGCGGCCGCATGCAACTGACCGATACCGCCGTCAATCAGGATGACACTGGGTAGCCCCTGTCCTTCGTCTTTGCATCGCTTGTAACGCCTGGCCACCACTTCCTTCATGGAAGCGAAATCATCCACGCCCTCGACAGCCCGGATGATGAACTTGCGGTAGTCGCTCTTCTTCATCGCGCCGTCTTCCCAGACGACCATGGAGGCTACGGTTTCCGCGCCCTGGAAATGGGAGATGTCGAAGCACTCGATGCGCCGCAGTGGTCCGGGCAACATCAGGACATCCTGCAAGGCTTCGGCAATCTTGCGGGCGTTGGGCTTGAGCACGCGAAATCGCTGGTCATAGGACTGCTTGGCATTACGCGAGGCCAGGTCCACCAGCGAGCGCTTCTCGCCGCGCTGCGGAACCAGAATGTGCACCGGATGGCCCACCGATTCGGTGAGCATCTCTTGTAGCGTCTCGCGGTCCTCGAAATCCACTGGCAGGTACATGAAGCGCGGAACGTACTGCTGGCCAATATAGATTTGCTTGAGCAACGACGAGAAAAATTCAGGTGTTGGACGGCTGTCGCCTGTTGGCGGTCCTGGGAGCGACTGGAGGCTGACAGCCGGCGACTCCGGACTGTCTTCCCAGAACAGTTCTCGCCGGTCCAGCACACGTCCTCCACGCATGTGAAACAGGTTGACGGCGAGCATCTGGTTTTCGAAATGGTAGCCGAATACATCGGCGTCATCCCCGTCGACGCTGGCCATACGCTGCCGGGAGGCGAGCTGCTCGACAGTGGAAATCAGGTCGCGGTATTTGGCTGCCAATTCGTACTGTTCTGCGCCGGCAGCCCGCTGCATGCGATTCGTCAGCGAGTGGGCAAGATCCGCCGGCTTCCCTTCGAGAAAGAGCTTAACATCGCGCACTGCCTCGGCATAGGCTTCCGGTGTCGTCAGGTTTTCGACGCAGGGCCCGAGGCAGCGGCCAATGTAGTACTGCAGGCAGGCCCGCGGATGGTAGCGGCGCAAATCCACGGTACAGGACGGGACCAGAAAGTGACGGTGAATCAGATCCACCGCCCGATAAGCCAGGCTGGCGGGGAGATAAGGTCCAAAATAGGCGCTGCCGTCCTTCTTGAGGCGGCGGGTCACATAAATCCGCGGAAACCGTTCTCCGAGCGTGAGCTTCACGTACGGGTAGGTCTTGTCGTCGCGCAGCAGAATGTTGAAGCGCGGCTTTTTCTGCTTGATAAGGTTGTTTTCAAGCGCCAGCGCTTCTTTTTCGTTGTCAACGACGATGTAATCCACGTCCACAGCTTCGCGCAGCAGGGAGCCGGTTTTTGCGTCTTCGGCGGCAGCCTCGAGAAAGTAGGAACGAACCCTGGATTTCAGGTTCTTGGCCTTGCCGACGTAAATGACCACCCCCTCGGCGTTTTTGTACAGGTACACCCCGGGCGAAGATGGAAGAGTGCGAATTTTTTCGTGGAGATCCATGAGAAGGGGCTTAAGAAACATGTTAGCAAGAGGAAGTACGCAGTACTTAGTCCTTGGTACTCAGTCTTCAGCCACGAGTTATCGCATTCTCGGCAGTGGCTTTGACACCGCAGGCATGAATTCGAGCGCCGTGGGCATCTGCGCCTTGGCATGGCGCGGCACTATAATGACCCAATGATTGTCCCGATTATCCTTCTGGCGCTTTGGTTGCAAGCGGTTCCGCCAGAGACTGGACCAGTCGGCCAGTCCGCTGCACCGCCTAATGCGGTTATGGTCAACTCGGAGATTTTGGCGACCATCGTTCAATCCCGTTCGACCAACACACGCGGTTACAAAGTCGCCATACACTCGGACGGCGGGGCCACCATAACCATTAGCAGCGTCGCTTCTTTCACCCACAGCGAGTCGTCGCTGGCAGAGACTCTTCCCAAAGGTACCGTGGACGTGACCAGGCTGCGTTCGCTGCTGGCGCAAATCGGCGACGTAAGCCGGCTTCCGACGGGGCATTGTCCCAAGTCCGTTTCGTTTGGGACGACTACCGCGATTTCATACGCGGGCAAGACCAGTGGAGATTTGCAATGCCTGCGCGAGGCTGCGCAGCCAGGCGCATCCGTGCCGATGGAGACGGCGCAGGAGTTAAAGCAGTGCGTACAGGCGATTCTCGGCGAGTTGAAGGTTAACGACCGAAGGATGGCGCCCAATCCATGATGTTTGCCTGGCCTTTCCTGGGCGCACAGTGGGCTGGGATGTTACGTGCTAGAATACTGCGTTGTATCGGACGGTTCGGTGTCCTGATCGATGCGGAGGTACGTGAAGCGATCGGCGTTGTTTGACGTTGTTGCCGTATACCGCGCCCCCCTCGCGGTTCCTGTGACGGTTTTGTCCCCGCGCGGCGCTGAAGTTTTCACGACTCGGAATGTCAGCCTGGGTGGTCTGGCCGTTCTGGGGTTGGCTGATCCTCTTCAACTGTTGGGAAGTGTCTCGGTCGAATTCACGTTGCCGGGAAATCACGAAGCGATTACCGGTCATGCACGGGTAATCTGGTCGGACGCCAACGGCGCGGCCGGCCTTCGATTCACGGCTTTGGATTCGATTGGCGACTTACGACTAAGGCAATGGATCTTGGCCAGGCATGCCGAAGACGAGTCCGAACGCGACACTGCCGTTTCCGCGCAGACCCACAACTCGGCGACCGGCACGTAATTTTTTCCCCTCCCCCTTCCCAAAAGCTCCACGCGTGAACATCACAACTTGTTATATTAAACTCTCAAAATGCTTATTTTAAGTAAGTTAGCGCACAGGCTAGACGTTCCGAAATTGGCCATGTGCGTGCACTCGGTCCTTGCGTAGTGCGTCAAAGCATATTGGACCTGCACAAGCTGTAAGCGAGGGACTTTCTATGAGACGTTGGAAATCGTTTGGCGTAGTGACTTTTCTCTGCATCCTGACGGTTGGATGTGCCACTAAGAACTATGTGCGGAACCAGACTGCCCCCACTGTCAACAAGGTGAACGAACTGGACGAGCTAACTGCCAAGAACACGGCGGCAATCAAAGACGTGGATGCCAGATCGCAGCAGGGAATTCAGCAGGTGAACGCGAAGGCCAGCGTAGCGGACCAAAAGGCACTGGCTGCCGGCCAGCAGGCTGATCAAGCCCAAACGACGGCCAACCATGCGGCCAACGGGATCAACAGTCTCGCCAACACGGTGGCCAATCTGGACAACTACAAGGCTGTAGCCGACACGGCGGTGCATTTTGGTTTCGACAAATACGACCTGACCAAGGACGCAAGGCAGTCGCTTGATGATCTTGCAACTCGTATCCCGAGCGTTAGAGGTTTTATCGTTGTGGTCGATGGAAACACCGACTCGGTTGGTCCCGCTAGCTATAACTATGTGCTGAGCCAGCGCAGGGCGGACGCTGTAATCAATTACCTGGTCGCCAAATATAACGTTCCAGCACACAAGCTTTTCGTTATCGGACTCGGTAAGGACAAACCGGAAGCGGCGAACAATTCGGCCAAGGGCCGCGCCGAGAACCGCAGAGTAGACGTTCATCTCATGACCAATTTGGAAGGGGAATCGACTTCAGCGAGGGCTGAGCCCCTGCCGCCTACACGATAATTTTCCACCGAACTTGTTGTGCCACTCAAAGGGCTGCCTGATCCTCCAAAGGCGGCCCTTTTCTTGATCGAGTAATTGGACAATTGAGAAACAGGGTAAGTGTGATCTAGCGTTCGTTGGTACCGCCGCTAGTCCTGAACACAACTCTTCTGGCTTCGTGTCAATTGCCTAAATACCCGACTTCTGAATTACTCGAAAAGCGGCTTGTCCAATGTAAAATCTTTATATGCGTTATGGAGCGTTGACCGTGGCATTGGTCCTGATGCTCGCCGGCGGACTGTTTGCGCAATCGCCGGCCACTCCGACTCCAGCAACGCCCACGGCCTCGACGCCACCCGACACTTCGCAATCGACTGATTCGAATGCTCCATCTTCGAATTCACCTGCCGCGGCTCAGGGAAGTTCAGACAGCACCGACAAGAAAAGCCTTAAACAAAAGTTGAAGGACCAATTCGGCAGCGGGTGCACCAGTCTTGGTCCTTGCTGGGGGAAGGACAAACCTCCCGACGAACCGAATGCCAAGCAATTTCCAACGCCGGGCCGCAACCAATCTGCACCGCGCTCCGACGCGGATAGTTCAAGCAATGATACCAAGGCTGACTTGTCGCCGCCGGGCGAATCCGGAGGCGTCCCGCCGGCGAACCCTTCAACCAGCGCGAAGGCAGCCCCGGGCGGCATTCAGGAAGTGCGTCCGTGGGATCCGCACAAGGCTGACAAGGATGTGGAAGTCGGCGATTATTACATGCGCCTGAAGAACTATCGCGCCGCCATCAGCCGCTACCGCGAAGCCCTGCAATGGGAAGACACCAATGCCGAAGCGATGTACCGGCTAGGCCAGGCGCTCGAGGCGGTGGGTAAGTATCAGGATGCGCGCAAGCAATATGCCGCATACCTGAATATCGTTCCTGACGGCAAGTTCGCTAATAACGCTGAGGACGCCTTGGATCGCCTGAAGGACAAGAGCGACGATCCCGGCAAGTCCGACGGCCCAATTCTGTGAGCCCTGATCTTGAGAAAGCAAGGACCGCGATGCAGGAGGCAGCCCGCGGCATGGCCATCGAAGAGTTGAGCCGCCATGCACCTGGAAAATGGTGTACTGCTGAGATTCTCGACCATCTGGCGCAGACGTTTAGCAGCTCAGCAAAGGCGCTGGAACGCCATCTTTCAAAAGGTGAGCCCGCCGGGCGGCGGGCGACGTTGATGGAATGGCTGTCGGTCCTGGTGGTGGTGAAGGCGGGCCACCTGCCCGGAGGGCGTAAGGCCCCGGCATTTGCTGAGCCCCAAGGGATAGAGGCGGCCCAGGCGCTGCCCTATTTTTGCGAAACGCTTTCACTCATGGACGATGCCATCATGCGTTGCGAGCAGAAATTCGGTGCCAGTGCGAAGATCGCGGCACATCCCATACTTGGGCCGCTCACGGCGGATGAATGGAGGAAGTTTCATTGGGTGCATACGCGCCATCATGTCAGGCAGGTTGAGCGCCTGCGGAAAACTTTCCGAACATAACCGCAGAGCCCCGGACGTAGCGTCGGCGTCCACGACTGGGCTGACTCGTCAAGTCGGAGTGATTATTATTGATCGAGGATTGCGGGTGACATTCCGGCCCGGCGTCCTTCTTCCTTCATGGATTCGAGCTCACGGGTGGCGTCATCGAGCTGCTTCTGCTTGGCCGCAGTGTCCTCCTGATACTTCTTCTGCTGTTCGGCGTACGCTTGCGGATCGCTAAGCTTGCTGTATGGGTCCCGGTAATAGTCGGAAGCTTGAATCTGCAGTTGCTGCGTCGCCACCGTGAGTTCGCGCTGCGCCAACTCGACCTGTTTCTTCTGATCCTGGAGACGTGCACGGAACTCTTCGTCGCTCTTGATTACCTTCGAGGCACTAGCGTCTTTTGCCGGCGCCGCGTTGGCGTCCGCCGGCGGCGTGTCCGGTTTGGATGGCGTCGCGGGTTTTTCGGCAGTATCGGGCGGAGCGTCGCTTACCACCGCGCCGTTGTTGTAATCGACCTTTTGCAGGTCGTCATTGGTGATTACCTTGATGTGCTTGGGCGGCTTCTCGGCCCGGACCTGGCGGGCAATATCGCCCAGAGGCACAGGTTGGGGCTCGGTGGGAGCATAATCTTGGGCGATTCCGCATGCCGGAAGCAGTGCCATTGCCAGCACTGGCGCCGCCAAACGCAGAGACAGGCTCATGGGCTAATTGTATCGCCGATCAATTCAGGTTCGAAGTTACCACGGGAATGTTACCGAAGTGTACAACACTGGATTTGCAATTGGTAATTTGTAAATTGTAATCGTCGAAAACCGAATCGGCGGGCATGAGTCCCTTGCCACTCTCCGTACTCGAAGCGCGTGTCCTTAAACTACAAACTACCAATTGCCATTTACAAATTCATAGCTGGCTTAGATACCAGTGCAGGATTGCCTCGCCGAAGAAGAGGCTGAAGAGCGCCATGGAACCCAGGAACACCCCGAACGGCATCGCATAATAGCGTGCCACCATGGCCGACTGCCACGCGCGACGTACCGGCCTGGTGTTGGGCTTGCGGTGACGGTATCGCCGCAGCCTTTTGACCCAGACGAGTAGGACCATTCCTCCGCCAAACATCGATCCCAAGATGGAAGCGCCGAAAATGGTGAAGACCGCCAGTTTCAGCCCCAGGAACGCTCCTACCATGGCCATGAGCTTGACGTCGCCGAGGCCCATGCCCTCGCGTCCCCGAACGAGCTTGTAGGCCAGTCCGGCGCCGAGTATGAATCCCGCCCCGGCGAGGGCGCCGATTACCGCATCGACGAATGAAAGTAATCGCTCTGGCGGCCAGGTATCCAGAAACCGTGGCAGATAGGTGGTGGCGATGTCGTTCAACGGAACCAGCAGGCTGAAGACAAACCCTACGAACAAGCCTGGAACAGTAAAGGCATCCGGCAGCAGCCGGTGATCGGCGTCGGTGAAAGTGAGTCCGACGATCAGAAACGAAAAAATCCAGAACTTGACCGTTTCCGGTGTCATGCCAAAGCGCACAAAACAGGCGGCAAAGAGAATGCCGGTCAATAATTCGACCACGGCGTAGCGAAAAGAGATCCAGCCGCCACAATCCCGACAGCGACCGCGCAAGGCCAGCCACCCTACTACCGGCAGATTGTCATACCAGCGGATCGCGGCCTGGCACTGCGGACAATACGAGCGTGCAGGCTTGGCCACGGCTCTCCATGCGCCAATGTTCTGCCACATCGCGCGCAAGGCAGGCGTGTCATCATTCTCCGGGCCGTCGGGCAGTGCCAGCGGAATGCGGTATATACACACATTCAGAAAGCTGCCAAATGCCAGCCCAAAGAAAAACGCCATGATGGAGAACGCAGTGTTCACGGTAACGCCGATTATAAAGGGGCTGTCCAAAATCGATTTGATAGAGGGGCTGTTGCCGTTATCCGGCGTCGGTACTGCTACCCGCCGTGCCGTATCTCATGCAAAACTAAGGTGCCCTAGCCACCGCACGATGCGGTAAGCGGTAACGAACACGTACTTAGTTGCGCAATAGAATCAAAAAACAGCGAATCAACATCTGAGTTGATTATGACGAACATGCAAACCGTGATCACCCAACGCCATCCCGTATCCAACGAGGCGCTTGACCAGATATTTCGCGAGGCCCGAACCCATTCTGCCTGGCGTTCCGATCCGGTGCCGGTCGAGACCCTGCGAGAAGTCTATGATTTGGCCCGGCTTGGGCCTACCAGTGCCAATACCGTGCCGGCGCGGTTCGTGTTCCTGGCTAGCGTGGAGGCCAAGGAACGACTGGTGCCTGCGCTGATGCCGGGCAATGTTGAGAAAACGCGCAAAGCCCCGGTCAATGTCATTGTTGCGTGGGACACTGAGTTTCACCAGCACCTCTCCCGGCTTTTTCCACAGGCAAATTTTGGCCCCATGTTCGCCTCCAATGCCGTACTTGCCCACGAGACCGCCTTCCGCAACAGCAGTCTGGAAGGTGCGTATTTTATTCTTGCCGCACGCGCACTTGGACTGGACTGCGGTCCAATGTCCGGTTTCGATGCCGAGAAGGTTAACGACGAATTCTTCTCCGACGGAAAATGGAGGGTGAACTTTCTCTGTAACCTCGGCTATGGAGATTGCAGCAAACTGCCACCGCGTAATCCGCGCCTAGATTTCGACGAAGCTTGCCGGATTTTGTAGCGGGGATTTCTCGGCCGATGCAATGGAAATCTAACCACGGAACGCACGGAAATGACGCGCAGGGTACAGCGGCAAGCCCGGATCCAGCAGTCAACTGTGAACAGCGATCGGCAGACTTGCCTTAGCCTGTTGGTTTCCGTGGGTTCGGTGCTTTCCGTGGTTTAATCTCTTGTTCTCTTCTTCAGTTCAATATTCAGGCGTTTGATTTTCTGGTTCAGGGTGGAGAGCGGAACGCGAAAGGTTTCGGCTGCCTCGGTCTGGTTCCAGTTATGTTTCTCCAGCACGGTGGCGATGATGCGCCGCTCACATTCTTCCATGATGTCGAAAAGCGATGCTCCGGGACTGGGCTCGGGCATCGCCATTGACGACAGTTCTCCCATGACAGGCTTAGGCAACAGGTCTACCCCGACTGTCGTACTGTTGGAAAGCACTACGGCGCGCTCTATGGCATTTTCCAGCTCGCGAACATTTCCCGGCCAGGCGTAGTCCAGCAAGGGCCGTAGTGCGTCAGGAGTGATTTGGCGCACGTTTTTGGAATTCTCCTGCGAGAATTTTTTCAGGAAGAAATCAACGAGCAGGGGAATGTCCTCGCGACGCTGTCGCAGGGGAGGCAGTTCAATGGTGATCACATTCAGCCGGTAAAAGAGGTCATCACGGAACTTGCCTTCACGAACTGATTGTTTGAGGTCGATATTGGTGGCGGCGATAACGCGTACATCCACCTGGATTTCCTGCACGCCGCCCAGATGCATAAACCGGCGGTCCTGGAGGACACGCAGAATCTTGGCCTGCGTCTCCATCGACATGGTGCCAATCTCATCGAGG